>NZ_JCANTR010000019.1:0-88562 GCF_059568575.1 Flavisolibacter ginsengiterrae DSM 18136 | reverse complement strand
AACCAATATCGTCCGGCAACAGCAGCAGAGGTAATCCTCATCTTCCAACTGCTGTGCCTCCCTATCCCTTTACACAGTTATCTAAACACTACCCAATCACTCTGCTATTTCGGCCTAATCAAATAGCACTATCAACCAACTTTATCCTATGGATCAGCCATATATGTACCGGGAATTTACCGCCTCTTTAAAGGGGCGGTTCAAAGGCGTTTCAAAGGCGGTTCAAAGGCGGCTCAAAGGCGGTTCATACTAGTCGGAAGTGGGGTATTTGTGTAGGCTTCATTTGCTCATCTATGGATGTAGATCATAGGAAAATTCTTAATGGATAAAAATTCTACCCATTATCTCCACCTAACTTTGTCATATGCACCCTTTTTCCAACCGGCTCATTAATGAATCAAGTCCTTACCTGCAACAGCATGCTCATAATCCTGTGGACTGGTATCCCTATAGTGAAGAAGCATTTCATAAGGCAAAAGAGCAGAATAAGCCAGTGCTGGTAAGTATAGGTTATTCAGCCTGCCACTGGTGCCATGTAATGGAAAGAGAAAGCTTTGAAAATGAGCAGGTTGCTGCCATCATGAACGAGAACTTCATCAATATCAAAGTAGACAGGGAAGAGAGGCCAGATGTGGATCACATTTATATGGACGCCGTCCAGGCTATCAGTGGTAGTGGAGGCTGGCCGCTGAACGTTTTTTTAACTCCGGAAAAAAAACCATTTTATGGGGGCACCTATTTTCCACCACAAAGAGCATTTAACCGTGCTTCATGGACAGAAGTTCTATTATCTGTTTCAGAGGCTTTTAAAGAGAAAAATGAAGAAATAGAAACCCAGGCCAATAATCTCACTGAACATTTAAAATCTTCCAATTTATTTGGAACTGTAAAGGGTAAGGATAAAGCTGATTTTAACAAACAAAGTATAGTAGAAGCTTTCCAAAACATCATGAGGGCAGCAGATCTGGAATGGGGTGGATTTGGCAAGGCTCCAAAATTTCCACAAACATTTACGATATCCTTCCTGCTCCAGTACCATCAACTGATTGAAAAACATAATGTTGCTGGTAGCGAAACTGGCGGATTTCCTGCACTGCAACAGGCATTAATCAGTTTAGATAAAATGGCACAGGGTGGCATATATGACCAGGTGGGGGGTGGGTTTGCCCGGTATTCAACTGATACGGAATGGCTGGTACCACATTTTGAGAAGATGTTATATGACAACGCTTTACTGATAATAGCCTATGCTGATGCCTATAAATTGACCGGCAATAAATCCTATCTAAAGATCATTGAAGAAAGCTTCAGTTTTATTGAAAGAGAATTAATGCATGGATTAGGGGGTTTTTACAGTGCACTGGATGCTGACAGTGAAGGGGAGGAGGGCAAGTTTTATACCTGGACCTATGAAGAGGTATGGGATATACTACAGGATGATACCGAAGTATTTTCAGGTTTTTATGATATAAAGCCCGGTGGAAACTGGGAAGGGAAATCGATACCATGGATTAAAATACCCCTTGCTGAATATGCCAGCCAGCATGGTATGGAAATCGCTGATTTGGAAGAAGTTATTGCCCGCGGCAAAACAAAGCTTTTAAGGGAGCGGGCTAAAAGGCAACGCCCTTTGTTGGATGATAAGGTTTTGTTGGGATGGAATGCCCTTATGAACATGGCATATACCCGGGCATATGCAGCTACAGGAATTATGCATTACAGGTCTGTGGCAGAGAAGAACATGGAGTTTTTATTGCGTGCCTTCCGGGCAGAGAATGGAGGCTTTTACCATACCTGGAAGGAGAACACGGCAAGGTTCCCGGCCTTTTTGGATGATTATGCCAACCTTATTGCGGCCCTGGTTGAATTGGGACAGGTAACTGCTAATTTTCATTGGTTCGACATTGCCCGTGATGTAACTGAATGGGTTTCAACGCAGTTTTCAGATGAAGACTCGTTATTTTTTTATTTTACCAGCCTGCAACAAGAGGATGTGCTGGTACGCAAAAAAGAGATCTATGATGGAGCCACCCCTTCAGGCAATTCGATCATGGCGCGCAATCTTTATAAACTTTCCATCATATATGACAGGGCTGACTGGAGGTCAAGATCTGAAGCGATGACGACAACTCTCGGGGAGGTCATTTTAAAGTACCCGACCTCTTTTGGTGTATGGCTTTCACATTTATTTGAAATTATTTTTGGTACAAATGAGATTGCGGTTTTGGGCAAAGGCGCGCAAATGTACCTGGGAAAAATACTAGCCCTTTCCATACCCTTCGAATTGGTGATGGGGGCTGAAAAACCCGATCCAAAGTATCCTTTACTGGCTCAAAAGCCAGATTCCGAGGGTATTTGCATCTATTTGTGCAGAAATTACGCATGCCGCCAACCTGTAGATTCCGTAGCCGGTTTGCTTGATCTACTATAGTGCAATAATTTTTAAACTGTTGCCACAATAATCATATTAATGAACCGTTTTTGATGGTACGCCTAAAAATTTTTAGGCCACTTGGAAATGAGAAAAATAAATTTTAACCTTGTGTTATCGTTGATCTCAAAACGTTATATTTGCCCAATACCCTTGAGTATGAAAATGAAAAACCACTACTACACTCTAACTGCACTTGCAGCTACAATCCTATTTGCAAGTTGTGGAATCATCGGAAAAAAAGACAAAGGCGGAATGCTACCGAACGACGGTCAGCTGCATGGAATTGCACCTGGCAATAAGTACGTCCTGCCCAAGCCTCCCGGAATGGTGTACATTCCGCAGGGAACCTTTCATATGGGGCCCAGCGATGAAGATCCTGCTTATGCATTCAGTGCCCGTAACCGCTCTGTGTCGATCAGTGGTTTTTGGATGGATGCCACCGAAATCACCAACAATGAGTACCGCCAGTTCGTTTGGTGGGTAAGAGACTCCATTGCTGCTAAAAAATTAGGCTATGTAAAAGCTGATGGCGACGGCAATGAGTATGTTGATTGGAATAAAATGAAGACGGTAAAATGGAATGATCCAAAGGTGATGGAGCAAATGGCTGACCTGATCCTGGCTCCGGAAGACCGCATTTTTGGCAAAAAAGAAATCGATGCCTCCAAGCTGATCTACCATTCAGAGACATTTGACCTGAAGGAAGCAGCTAAGAGAGAAAACGCCAATAAACCCCGTTCTGCTTTCCTTATCAAGAGAGATGAGAAGATCTACCCCGATACATTGGTTTGGATCCGTGACTTCTCTTATTCTTATAATGAGCCGATGACCAAGCGTTACTTCGCTCACCCGGCTTTTGGTAATTATCCTGTTGTAGGTGTAAACTGGAAACAGGCGAGTGCATTCTGTGAGTGGAGAACTCAATACCTGAACTCCTGGCTGGAATCTAAGAAAAGAGCACAGGAATCAGATTTCAGGCTTCCAACAGAAGCACAGTGGGAATACGCTGCACGCGGTGGCCGTTCTCAATCTATGTTCCCATGGGGTAACTATTATTTAAGAAATAAAAAAGGTTGCCTGCTGGCTAACTTCAAGCCAGGCCGCGGTAACTATCCTGAAGATGGTGGATTTTACACGGTTCGTGCCGATGCTTACTGGCCAAACGATTTTGGTCTGTATTGCATGAGTGGTAACGTTGCCGAGTGGACCTCCTCTATTTATTATGAAGGATCTTATACGTTCCAGCACGATATGAACCCGGATGTTCGCTGGAATGCCAAAGATTCCGATCCTCCCAAAATGAAACGTAAAGTAATTCGTGGCGGTAGCTGGAAAGATGTGGGTTATTACCTGCAGACCGGTACCCGCACTTACGAATACCAGGACTCAACAAAATCTTATATAGGCTTCCGTACGGTAATCGATTTACCTGCGCAGTCTGGTGGTCGTCGCAAATAATTTTATAATACATATTGATGTGTTAGAGGTTTTTGCGACCTCCTTTCACCTTATTTCTATTAGTACCGAAAATTTATAACCAACCATTCTTTTAAAAACAATGTCTTATGGCAGCAGCTATCCCTCCTAAAGTAAGTAAAATCGTAGACGTATTCGTATCTATCGCAGCCGCAGTAGTTATCTGGGGTGCATTAAGAAAGATCCTTCACGCACCAGATGCCGATATCTGGTTGAAAATAGGTTTGACAACGGAAGCCTTGGTGTTCCTTGTTTATGGTATCCTGTATTTACGTTATCCTGCCATTGATGAGCATCCTGCCCACACAGCAGCCACTGCTCCTGGTGATGTATTAGGATCTTTAGACAAGGCCATGCTGGCAGCTGATATCACACCAACAAACCTTAACCGTCTTGGTGAAGGATTTAAAAAACTGAATACTACCATCAGCAATATGAATGACATCACTGATGTAGTAGCAGCAACAGGTGACTATACTCAAAAAACAAGAGAAGTTACCCAGGCATTAGGCAGCGTTAAAGATGCCTATGTTAATGCAGCTAATTCAGTAGGCGCATTCAATGCTGCTTCTGATGGCGCAAGAATTTTCCACGACCAGATCCAGGTATTGACTAAAAACCTGTCTTCATTGAATACAATTTATGAACTGGAATTACAGGAAAGCAACAACCACCTGAAAGCTTTGAACCAGTTCTATGGTAAGTTGGCCGAGGCTTCCAGCGTAATGATTGGAACAGCCGATGATGCCAAGAAAGTACAGGAGCAGGTTTCAACATTAGGTAACAATTTAGGTAGGCTGAACAATATCTATGGCAATATGCTGAGTGCTATGCAGGGAAGATAATATCCGACCAGTATACACGTTATATAAACCAACCGAAAAACCATTCTTTAAGCGACTAAATAATTGAACCTATATGTCTCTACCTAAAGAGCCACGGCAAAAGATGATCAACCTGATGTATTTGGTGCTAACAGCCCTGTTAGCTCTGAACGTATCGGCGGAGATCCTGAATGCCTTCAAAACCGTAAATCGTAGTTTAACCAATACTAACAATACGATCAATCACTCTACTGAAACGATCATCGGGTCGCTCCAGGATAAAATGTCACAGCCTGAATCAAGGCCAAAAGCCGAGATCTGGTTGCCAAAAGCTCAATCTGCTGTTGCCCTGACAAAGGACATGAACACGTATATTGAGAATTTGAAGAGTGAGATCATGAAAGCTGCTGAATTTGATCCTGTAAAGAACGGTGATTCATCTTTTAAGCAGGATAACCTTGACATCGCTACCCGTATAATGGTAGAAGAAAAGAAAGGTAAAGATCTGCACGATCGTTTAGCCAAGTATAAAAAAGATCTTCTCGCCATTGATCCGCTGATCGCTAAAGAGTTTGAGAACTCACTGCAGATCGACCTGGGCGTACCTCCTACACAGGATAAAGGAAATAAGACCTGGGAGCAGGCTTACTTCCACATGGTACCTACAGTTGCTGCTGTAACTATGCTGATCAAGTTTCAAAATGACGTTAAGACATCTGAGAACAGGGTAGTAGCTTTCTGCCATGAGCAGGTTGGTAAGGTAACAGTCCGTTACGACAGCTTTGGAGCTATCGTTGGACAAAGCACCAATTACCTGATGCCTGGACAGGACATCGAGATCACTGCAGGTGTGGGAGCTTTCAGTAAGGCTGCCTTACCTCAAATTTCAATTGCCGGCCAGGGAGCACCTCTTGACCAGGATGGAGCCGCCCGTTTGAAGTTAGCCGGTGGTGGTATTGGTAAACATACCATACCAGTTCATATAGTTTACAAAGACCAGGAAGGAAAAGAGCAGGTCATTGATAAAACTATTGAGTACACTGTAGGACAAGCCAATGCTTCTATCGCTCTTGATAAAATGAACGTACTGTATATTGGTGTTGACAACCCTGTAACGATCGCTGCCAGCGGTGGAGGTGATGATAAAGTTCAGGTAGGCATCAGTGGAGGCGGTGGTTCTATCAACCGCGTAGGAGCAGGTAAGTATGTTGTGCGTGTGAATAGTGTTACAGATGATGCCAAGATCACGGTTTCCGTTGATGGAAAAGTGGCTGGTGTCTCCCAGTTCCGTGTTCGTACCATTCCTGATCCGGTGGCTACCATTGGTGGTTATGCTTCAGGTGAGAACATCAATGCCGGTGCCTTTAAAGCGCAGGCTGGTGTGGGTGCTTATATCAAAGACTTCCCTTTTGACTTAAAATATGGTGTTACCAGTTTCTCTATCACTATTGATAATGATGAAGGAGATGTGGAAACAGCAGATTGCACTGGTAATACATGGAATGGTAAAGCCCAAAGCATGATCAGCAGGCTGGTGAAACCAGGTAGGTTGGTTACTGTGGATGGTATCCGTGCAACCGGTCCTGATGGCAGGTCAAGGAAGTTGCCTTCATTAGTATATTATATTAAATAAAACAGGTTGAAGATGAAAAACCATATGATAAAGGTTTGCTTCTCACTAGTTCTTGGATTGTTGTTTATCAATGCTGATGCGCAGCGCACCAGCAGGAAAAGAGCAGCAGGCGGTAATGCGCCAGCGACCCAGGGAGTGCAACAAACCGAACAAAATAATGATGTGAAGCCTCCTTCGGGATATAATCCTTATGGAAATATTCCTGTCGAAAGAGATTCTACCAGCAATACCAATGGAGTGGTGAAGAAATCTCTTCGTCCTGATGGAGCCGTAGATAAAAGCTTTATCAATGAGCGCACACCGCTTCCATATGAGCACCTTCGTTGGGATGATGCCCTTTATTCCGAGAAAGTTTGGCGTGAGCTGGACTTAAGGGAAAAAATGAACCAACCCTTCCGCTTTGAAGCTGAGGATGATAATGGAAGCCAGATGTTCTTCGACATTTTGATGAATGCCATCAAAAAAGACAGCGTGGTTGCCTTTTCAGATGACCGTTTCACTACGCCTTTAGGTAGTCAGGAAATGGGTACTTTAACTTCCGGTGGCCCACTGGATACCAATGCTGTGAGAGATCCTAATGATCCCAATAAGATCGTTAAATGGGTAGTATCCCAGGAAAGCTTTGATCCTAAGGCTATTACGAAGCTACGTATCAAAGAAGAGTGGGTGTTTGACCGTGAAGCCAGCCGCCTGTTTGTTCGTATCCTGGGTATAGCTCCAGTTAAAACAATCCAGAGAGGTAACAGTACACAGAATGAAGTAATGTTCTGGGTTTACTATCCTGATCTGCGTAAAACATTGGCAAAATACGAGGTTTATAATCCAAAGAACCTTGGCTATGGCCGTATGACATGGGAGGAGCTTTTTGAAAGCCGCATGTTCAGCAGTTATATTACCAAATCAACTTTGGATAATCCTGGAAACAAGGTTATTCGCCAAATGATCAAGGATCCTATCCTGGCCTTGCTGGAAGGAGATAATATCAAAGAACGCATATTTAACTATGAGCAAGACCTCTGGTCTTACTAATCAAAGTTGAAACATAAATAACAATCCCACTTCGGTGGGATTTTTTATGTCCGGGCATGCCGTAAAAATATTTTTAAAAAATGTGGTAATTACCTGTAGGAAATGTGGTAAATAGTAGTATTTTTATCTCGGTTTTTCATAGGATATTGGATTTTAAAAACGGGGCTGAATTTCCATTCCGGCCCCTTTATTTTTTTATACCTTCTTGGATCAATAAGGTTTTATAGAGTCTTCCTGGTTAAAAAAGTTCTTAACGATCTTCGCTTTAGATACCCCAACAACTTTAGCTAATTCTTCTTCCGGCTGAAGCCTGATATTGTTCACCGAACGAAATGTTTTTAAAAGAAGGTTTGCTGTGCTGCTTCCTATTCCTTTAATTTCCTGCAAAGAATTTTTGAAAGTGCCTTTACTTCTTTTATCCCGGTGGAAATTGACACCAAACCTATGCACTTCATCTCTTATACGGCGGATCAATTTATGGCTGGCGCTGTCATAAGGAAGTTTCAATGATTCCTGGTCACCCACAAAAAATAATTCTTCTTCATTTTTAGCCAGGCCAACCAACGTCATTTTTCCCTGGAGGGATAATTCTTCGATAGCTTCATTTGCAGAGGCCAATTGGCCTTTACCGCCATCAATTATTACAAGCTGAGGTAATGGGTCACCTTCGGTCTTTAGCCTTTTATATCGCCTGTAAATAGCCTCTTTCATGGTAGCAAAGTCGTTGATGCCTTCAACCGTCTTTACATTAAACAGCCGGTAATCTTTTTTACTTGGCTCCCCATTTCTAAAGCACACCATAGCAGATACAGGGTAGCTTCCCTGGAAGTTAGAGTTATCAAAGCACTCTATATGCACGGGCACGCCAGGCAACTGCAGATCATCCCTGATCTGAAGCAACACATTATAACGGTCAGCGTCTTTAACGCCCAGCAGCATTCGCTCTTTAGCCCTGAGACTGTCAATAAAGTATTGAACATTCTTTTCTGAAAGTTCCACCAGCTTTTTCCTGTCACCACCTTTTGGAATGGATATATCCACGCCAGGCTCTGGGTATTCAATGGGAAAGGGTACAATGATCTCTTTAGCCTCGCTGTTAAAAGTGGAACGCAATTGGGCTATTGTGAACTCCAGCACTTCCTCTACACTTTCATCCAGGTGCGTTTCTACCTTCATTGTCTTTGTCTGAATTATGGTGCCGTTCTGTACCATCAAATAATTGACATAGGCTATTTCACCTTCTTTTTGAATGGAAAAGACATCCACATCCCCCAAAGAAGTATTCATTACAATTGAGCGTGACTGGTAGTTTTCGAGGTATTGGATCTTTTTCCTGGCATTTTCAGCTTTCTCAAATTCCATTAATTCCGCATGGTATTTCATCTCGTTCCTGAAATGCTGTACCACCAGGCTTAGTTTTCCCCTTAGTATGTTCTTGATCTGCCCAATGTTTTCATTGTAATCTTCTTCTGACTGGTGGGCTTCGCAGGGTCCTTTACAATTACCCAGGTGGTATTCAAGGCAAACTTTGAACTTGCCTTTTTCGATATTCTTTTGTGTCAGGTTGAGAGGGCAGGTGCGCAAAGGGATGGTCTGCTTAATAAAATTAAGTAGCTCCCTTACCTTATTTACTGAGGTATAGGGGCCAAAGTATTGAGAGCCATCTTCAATCTTCTGACGGGTGAGGTAAACCCTGGGAAAGGGTTCATTTTTAATGACAATATAAGGATAGGTCTTATCGTCCTTCAGGTTGATGTTAAACAGGGGCTGGAATTGTTTGATCAGGGAATTCTCCAGCAAAAAGGCATCCTGCTCGGAGTTGACAATGGTAAATTCGATCTTCCTGATGCGTTTTACCAGTTCGTGCGTTTTATAACTACCCAGTGTTTTATTGAAATAGGAACCTACTCTTTTTCGGATATTTTTTGCTTTCCCTACATACAGGAGCTCATTAGAACTGTCATAATATTTATAAATACCGGGGTATGAAGGGAGCGTCGAGGCTATATTTTGAAATTCTGTCTGCGTCATTATCTGTTACTACTACATATTTGCATGGTCAGAAAAATCATTCCAGATCACTTCCATTTTTTTTATTTTTTCTGGCTGGTTGGCTTTCTGAACCTTGGTAATAATGGTAAACCTTTTCCCGGCATACCATACCATGTTTTTTTCTATTGATGAATCTTTTGCAGATTCTAAAGTATTAATAATAATATTTTGCACCTCGCTATTACCCGATTCATTGGTAGGATTTAACATTACATCTTCCCTTCTCACTGTGTTATCTTCAACAGTTGTAGTATAGCTCAGTATCACCTTATTCAGGACATCATCAAAGGTTTTGGTTTCCTGGTAGTCATCCTTCCATTTGGAAGATGCAATATCAGGCAGCTCTAAAAAGTCTTTTGCATACTTCCTGAAATCTTCTCTTTTAATATAGGTGGTTTGTTTGTTGGTATCAATCGTCTCTACCTTAACAATACGGTATAAGGAGGTATCAATATTATTAATCTGTCCTTTGATAAATGAAACCACCGGAAAAAAGCTGGCATCCTTTTCTTCCTGATTTTTTTCCGGGGAAGCTTGGTTCTTACATCCGGTAAAAAAAATAAAAGCGCCAACAATAAACAGAAATCTATTCATGGGGTAAAATTACAATCCTATAAAACGAAAACCCTGCGAACTTGTTGCAGGGTTTACAAAAGCAATTAGTATAGCGATCTATCGGTTATTCAAAGAAACCCCTACTTTCAATCCAAAGTCAAAAAGATTCTCCTTTACAGGATACTTGTTGATAAAACTGGAGAGGAGTTGATAGCGAACCTGGGGGCCAACCTGCCAATTGAGTTGACCAGTTGAATATCCAACAAAAGTTTCCAGGGAGGTATTGACGTTCCAGCGACGTACCAATTGTGGCACTTCCACATAACTTTTATAATCTGTAGAGATCATAAACGCCCTGTCGCCCAACACATAGGTAGGTTGAACAGTGGTAGCCACCCCAAATTGAACCTTGTCATTGCCACTCAACCTCATTTCTACACCAACAGGGGCAGATATCTGGATATAATAGTTTTGAAGCCAGTCGGATTTATAACCCGTTGTGCTGTTACTATATCTTGAATAGGTATTTAAAGAATCCGGCCGGTTATTGGTTCGTCCATTGAACATAATGGTGGCAACAGAGGAAGTGAATGATGAATAAGCTTTAATGTCGTAACGGTTGACATTAAATTGAAGCCCGCCTAATAGCTTCAGGTTATTCGTTAAAGGATATTTTGCAGCCATTCCCAGTTCAAATCCGATGTTCGGCTTGTGAGTGACCACTGTATTGACATCATATATAAGTGCCGGGGCATAATTAGGATTAGTTGTTGGCTGGGAGCGAAGGAAAGATTTGTTCTCACCAAGTTTGCGGTAACTTACCGTTGGAGTAAAGTAAAACTGGAAGCCAACCTTTTTCTTCAACTTCAGAGGTTTAAAACTATTGGTAACGCTTTCAATGGTAAGGGGATAGTTGATGCCAACTTTAGGCGGTTCTGCAGCCTGGAATTTTGTATCAGCATTGTTATCAAAATAACTATCTACAATTGTTGGAGAAAATTCTGTGGCTCCAGGGAAATCTTGATGTTGCTGTTCAAAATTGTTATTTGTACTTATAGCATTTTGAAGGGCACTGACACGGACAGGTTTAGGCTGCGCAGCAAGCTGTTTTTGTCCACTGCCAGTTGTTGATCCTCCGGGTCGGCCTTGTATAGCGAAGTTTTCCTGGCTGGTGGTAGCACGACCAGCTAAGGAAGATTGTAAAGGTGTTTTAGAGACCGGACCAGATTGCCCGATAATAAAGTATCCAAATGTTGCTATAGTTAGAAAAAAAGCGCCTAATGTAAATCCGAATCTTCTTCGTCTTTTATTAAGGTGGCTGGTAACACCTTTCCATACCTTTGCCGAGGGTCGCATACGCAATCCATCAGCACTTTGACGAAGGAACTCTTCAAAGTTTTCATGTGTAAAATTTCTCTTCATAAATCAGTCAAGGTTTACGGATGGGTTATCTCGCGGCAGCAGCTATCAGGGGCTCCTCCTTTGGTTTATATAATATATTCTTCCTGATCAAAACGTCTTCTAACATGGCTTTTGCACGGGTATATTGGCTGCGGCTGGTACTTTCTTCTATATCCAGCATCCCGGAAATTTCCTTATGCGAAAATCCCTCAATGGCATACAGGTTCAAAACGGTGCGGTATCCAATGGGCAACATGCGAATACATTCTACTACTTCTTTTGCCTGGATAATGGATGGGATACTTTCTTCCCTTACCTGTAAGCTGCTGGCATGAATGAGATCTACACTTTCATTAAATCGTTTGTTCTTCTTAAGAATGTTGATGCAGGTATGGACAACAATTCTCCTGATCCATCCTTCAAGGGCTCCCCTGCTTTCAAACGTATGGATCTGTGAGAATACTTTTATCATCCCTTCCTGTAACATGTCTTCTGCATCTTCGCGATTATGAGCATAACGATAACAAACCACCAGCATCTTGGCACTAAACTTTTCATAGAGTGCTTTTTGAGCTGCAGCATTGTTTTTTAAACAACCTTGCAATATGGCTTCCTCGGTCATACTTTTACTTTGGTTGCCTGTAATTTAGACAATTTTTTTGTTGAAATGCTGCACCCTTTGTCCGTTTCTTGTAAAAATAAAGGCGGCCATCAGCCACCTTAATTGAGTATCAGAACCTATTGTTTTTGCTGTTCACCGTTTCATATAGCATCAAATTACACGCACCCTGTACAATATCAATTATCTATGAGTACTGTGCCGGTCATTTCCACCGGGATCTCCAATCCCATCATTGTCAGAATAGTTGGTGCCAGGTCACCTAACTTACCTGGTTGAATGTTGCCTTTCCATTCCTTGTCAATAATAAAAAATGGCACCAGGTTCAGGGTATGTGCTGTATTGGGTGATCCATCCTCGTTGATCATATAGTCTGCATTGCCATGATCGGCAGTCAGGAAAACGGTATAACCATGTTGTAATGCTGCGGTGACAACTCTTTTCACACATGTATCAACGGTTTCAACTGCTTTTATCGCAGCTTTCCAAATTCCGGTGTGTCCAACCATATCTGCGTTGGCATAATTCAGGCAAATAAATGAAGCTTCTTCTTTTTCAATTTCAGGCACAATAGCATTGGTTACTTCAAAGGCGCTCATTTCTGGTTGCAGGTCATATGTGGCCACTTTAGGGGAAGGACACATTAACCTGCATTCTCCTTCAAAAGGCTTTTCCCTTCCACCGCTGAAAAAGAAGGTCACATGTGGGTATTTTTCCGTTTCTGCAATACGAATTTGTTTCAATCCATTTTCTTCTATTACTTCTCCAATTGTGTGATTCAGGTTGTCTGTTTCAAATATGACGTGTACATTTTTAAAAGTAGCGTCATACTCAGTCATAGTGGTATAATGCAAGGGTAAAGTATGCATATTGAATTGAGGGAAATCCACCTGAGTTAGCGCTTTCGTGATCTCCCTGCACCTGTCTGTTCTGAAATTGAAACAGATCACGGCATCTCCACCTTTTATAGTAGCAACTGGTTCCCCGTTTTCAGAAGTGAGTACAGTGGGCTTTATGAACTCATCTGTAATATTTTCACTGTAAGAATTTTTTATGGCTTCAACAGGGTCATTGGCTTTTTCCCCAATTCCATTTACCATGGCATCATAAGCGAGTTTCACTCTTTCCCACCTGTTATCCCTGTCCATAGCATAATAGCGGCCATTTACGGTGGCTACCTGCCCCACGGTATTGCGTGCATGCTCAACTAATTCTGTAATAAACTCCAGGCCACTTTTAGGGTCACAGTCCCGACCGTCGGTAAAGGCATGGATGTATACCTGCTGTAAAGCATGTTCCTGACACAATGAAAGGATTGCTTTCAGGTGGTTTATGTGTGAATGAACGCCTCCATTACTGACAAGACCAAGCAGGTGAAGGGGCTTGTTATTGTTCTTGGCATAAAGGATGGAATCCAATATGACTTTATTTTTAGCCAGCATGCCTTCACGAATGGCAACATTTATTCGTTGTAATTCCTGGTACACAATGCGGCCGGCTCCAAGGTTCAAATGACCTACTTCTGAATTACCCATTTGTCCTTCCGGCAAACCAACGGCTTCACCGCAGGTTGTTAAAGTACTGTTAGGGTACTTTGCATATAAAGAGCTGACAAAGGGAACATTTGCGTGCTGAATGGCGTCTGAAGAAGGAACTTTTCCTAAACCCCATCCATCCATAATAACTAGTATAACTTTTCTTTTCGGCATAGTCTAAAGTATATGAAATGGTGCAAAGCTATTAAAACGTAAAGGTTTTGTTTATTTTAGTATGCAAACCAGCGCACCAAAACTATGGCACATTTTTCGTTCATGCAGGCGCGAACAAACCGATGTATATGAAATATATTTTTACTCTTAGTTGTGCAGCTTTATTTTTCACCCTTGCCGCCTTCAAAAACCTCACTGGTTTGGAAGATGTTATAGGGGCATTGAAAACAGGTAATGCTACTGAGCTTTCGAAGTATGTTGATGATAATATCGAGATCTCACTACCTGATAAAAGCGATAGCTACAGCAGGGCACAGGCAATTATGATCCTCCAGGATTTCTTTAATAATAATGGCGTCAGGGGATTTACTGTAACACACAAAGGTGACAATGGAGGCAGCCAGTTTTGTATAGGATTGCTACTTACCCGATCAGGAAGTTACAGAACAACGGTTTTTATGAAAACCAAGAATGGAAGGCAATTGGTGAAAGAAATTAGATTCCAGTCCATATAGGTACTTAAATCGGTTATCCCGCTTCCTCACAGAAGCGGGATTTTTATGTCCGGGAGACTGCTTTTATTCCTTTTGGTAAATATTCATTTCGACAAACCCAGATGCAGGTCTTAGGGTTATTTTTGCCATATGATAGATTTCGATACCCGTTTGCATAGGCTCATTGATTTTGCATTGACCGAGGATGTAGGAGATGGCGACCATTCTACCCTGTGTTGCATACCAGCCGATGTAAAAGGAAAGGCTGTATTAAAGATCAAGCAGGCTGGTATAATGGCGGGCGTTGATGTAGCCGAGAAGATTTTCCTATATAAGAAACCTGCCGCCCGTTTCATCCGTCATAAAAAAGACGGGGAAACAATGCATGCAGGCGAAATAGCCTTTGAAGTCGAGACCAATGTGCATACTATTTTGCAATTGGAAAGACTGGTATTGAACTGTATGCAACGAATGAGTGGGATTGCCACCCTGACAAGGTCTTATACCGATAAGTTAAAGGGGTATAAAACGCGATTACTTGATACAAGAAAGACTACCCCCAATTTTCGCCTCCTGGAAAAAGAGGCTGTAAGGATCGGTGGCGGTGTGAACCACCGGTTTGGATTGTTTGATATGATCATGCTGAAGGACAATCATATTGATTATTGCGGTGGTATAAAGGAGGCAATTACAAGAGCGCATGAATATGTGCAGCGATACAGGCCGGACCTGAAGATAGAAGTGGAAACCAGGACGCTTGAAGATGTTGCTATGGCAATAGAAACTGGGAAAGGAAAGATACATCGCATAATGGTGGATAATTTTACACCCCGGGATATACAAAAAGCGTTACAACTCATTAACGGGGCTTTTGAGACAGAAGCCAGTGGTGGTATTAACCTGGAAACTATAGAAGAATATGCCGCTACAGGTGTTGATTTCGTTAGCGTAGGCGGATTGATACACCAGGCTAAAAGTCTTGACCTTAGTCTAAAGGCTGTAATAGTTTGACTTGAAAACTGAAGAAAATGTCAAAAAAGAATAAAAGCGATAAAAATGGTTTTGTGTTCAGCACAGATCCCAACTTTCGATTTGAAGAGGAAGAACAGGAGGTAAGGGAAACGCTTATCCCTTCCCAGCAAAAATTAAGGGTAAGAATGGAGACCAAACACCGGGGTGGAAAGACGGTGACAGTTATCCAGTCATTTGTTGGACTACATGATGACCTGGAGGACCTGGGAAAAAAGCTCAAGAATTATTGCGGAACAGGGGGAGCAGTTAAAGATGGAGAAGTAATTATTCAAGGTGACCAGAGAGATAAGATACTGCAATGGTTACAAAAAAATGGCTATACCCAGTCAAAAAAGGTATAGCCGATTTGGTTAAATGGCAAAGTTAGTTTTTAATAAAAGGTCTGCTTGCCTTCGTGTTGCCAAACTGCACCTTAAGAAAATAAAAGCCTGCCGGTAAGCCATTCATAAAAACAGTTTTTTGCAGCGTGGTGCTTTGTTTATTGAGTGTAAATTGCTGTACAAGGGCTCCATTACTACTGTAAATTTCAGCGTTTACAATACCGTTGTCAGGCCCAACCAGTTTTATTTCCATCTGATCTTTCACAGGAATTGGTGACAAGGTCAATCCAATCGGGTTAACAGGACTTGAAGGCATAGGGAAAAGGACAGGCAATCGCTTGTACTGCAACATCCATTCATAAATGTCCAAACCATTCTCTCTCCAATCCTGCCAATAAGTTTGTGTCCAGGCATCGTGGCCACTTCCGGGAAAAATAGTTTTTTTAGCTGGGGGATTTGGTGCCGGTGCTTCATTGATCATATTGATATAATCAACAGTATAGCTAACTGAGATATCCATATCTCCCTGGTTGTGTGTGGCCCAGACAGGAAGGTTTGCAACAGCAATCGTTCTTGCTTTTGCATGATCAGGGAAAGAGGCCTGTGCAGATGTTACAATTGCTGCCACTTTCCTTGCATTTTCGGCGCTGCTACCTACAAAGTCCAATACGTAACCTCCGCCTTTACTTAAGCCTGTCAAATAGATACGTGTAGGATCAACCTTATAATGTTGTGAAACATAGTTCAACATTGTAGCTATTGAACTAACAGCCTGGTCGGTTGCAGGCATTTGAGTGAACTGGGGTGCGATGATAATAAAACTGAAGCTTTGGCCATTAACGGTAAAGGATGTGGGGAAATCATTAAAGCTGATTTGCCTGGTCAGTCCAACCTTTAATAAACGTGGAAGCTGTTCAGCAGTCCCGTCACCAATATCTCCCCCTCCATGAAGGAAAAGGATTAAGGGATATAGTTGGGTACCATTAGGATCATAGCCTTTAGGTAAGTATTCATAATAGCCGTTGGTATAATTGGCCATCGACACATATTTGGGTGTATAAGTTTGTGTAAGGCCCTGAAAAGAATAGCAAAGAAAAAGGGTAACGAAAAGGTTTCGTAGAGGTGTTGCCATAACTGTTAGCATTTTAGGATTATTACAGCAGCAAGGTTAGTGCTGTCTTTCAGAGGAAGGATTTCAGTTAAGGGCAAGTGTAGCCGGGCGGCTATGCCACAAATATAAAAATTAAAACTTCCAATCCTTTAATTTATTGTCCTTGTGCCAGGCTATAAGCTTTTTTGCCACCCCACATATTCAATAGTTCGAGGGAGCAGATCTTGAAATCAGCACTAAGGCTTACATATAAACCAATGATATCCTGTTGGGTAAGTGCCTGTTCATGGATCGCTTCGAACCTGAGGTTATATTGGTTCACAAGATTGGTAAATTTTGAACCTGTCGGCCAAACCTGCGTGCCGCGGTTACTAATGTTGATCAGTTTAAATTTTAAACCACCGTGGTGTACACATTTATCGGCAATGTTATTTGGTTGTTCTACGCTTTCGATAAAGAAATCTACACCTACGATCTTTTCATTTTCTGATTCTTTTGATACCATCATGGCATTGATCTCCAGGTGGCAAACTGCAGGTGTTTCGGGTTGATTGTCCAATAATGGTTTGGAACCGATCTTTGGTGTTTTACCAAAGTTTGAAATGATGGCTTCTGAAAATTGGGTGGTATTGGCGGCTGGTATGGAGCGGTCACCAAAGTCACCTGTATGTATGCCCTGCTCTAACGTATACAAAAGAGCGTTCTCTATAATGGCAGCATCTTCCATCAACCCAAGGTGACGTAACATTGCCAATCCGCTTAACAGAAGTGCAGTTGGATTGGCTATATTTTTCCCTGCAATATCAGGAGCGGTTCCGTGTACTGCTTCGAATATGGAAATATGATCACCGATGTTAGCCGAAGGAGCAAAACCTAATCCGCCTATCAGACCCGCACATAGATCTGATATGATATCTCCCTGCAGGTTCGTCATAACAATAACATCGTATTGGTCCGGCTTTATAACCAATTGCATGGCCAGGTCATCAACGATCTTGTCATCCGATTTCAGTTCGGGAAATTCTTTGGCTACCTCGTAGAAGCATTCCAGGAACAAGCCATCTGTTAATTTCATGATATTGGCCTTGTGTCCGCAGGTAATACGTCTGGCATTTTTTTGCCTGGCCATTTCAAAAGCATACCTGATCACCTGCATGCTGCCTGGCCTGGTTATGAAGCGCCTGCTTAATGCCACATCATGTGTAAGCATATGTTCAATGCCGCCATAGGTATCCTCGATGTTTTCACGAACGATAGTAACGTCAATAGGTATCCCAGCCTTGCTAAACACAGTATCTACTCCATGAAGTGTTTGAAATACCCTTTTATTGGCATAGGTATTCCAGGTTTTCCGCGCGGTAACATTCACACTTTTCACACCTTTTCCTTTTGGTGTTTCCATTGGACCTTTGAATAGTATTCCAAGGCTTTCTATTTTTTGTTGAGCTTCCGGGGTCATCCCATTTGAATATCCCTTATCGAATACCCATTTACCCATTTCCACAAATTCATATCGTAACCCCACATTGGCTGCTTCAAATATCTTTAAAACTGCATCCATTATTTCTGGTCCGATCCCATCACCTTTGGCTACTGCTATTTTCATATATAATCAATTTGTTTTCAGATATCTATACTTATCAATCCAGTAATACTTGTCTTTATTCCCGAACAAAAGATGATTGCAAACAAGTGAATCAAAGACAATATCCTGAGGTTTTTGTGCCGCAAAAATAGTTCTTGTAGAAAGTTTTACTCCAATTAATTCCTTTATAATTTGTGGCAACAACTTTGTTTTACTTTTACCAAAATCAATTGTATGATAAGCATGATTTCGGAAGGTGTAAAGGTCAGCGTGGAAACGTTCTATCAGCAGGATTATTCCAATCCCATGCAGTCGGAGTTTATGTTTGCTTACCGCATAACCATTGAAAACCATAATTCATTTCCTGTTAAACTGAACAGTCGTCACTGGCATATATTTGATAGCGATGGTAGCTACAGGGAGGTAGAAGGAGAAGGTGTGGTAGGAATGCAGCCTGTGATCAGCAGCGGAGAAGAATACCAATATGTCAGCGGTTGTAATTTACATACAGAGATAGGCCGAATGCACGGGACCTATCAAATGGAGAATATCCATAGCAAAGAAATTTTTGAGGTGAGTATTCCTGCTTTTGATATGATCACTCCCTTCAAGTATAATTAATACTCTATAGCGTTTCTCACAAACTGAACATTTACAATGGATTTCTACCTATAGAGTCGGAGTCTTCGGAAACGAAGGCTCTTTTTTTTGACTCCTTGTAACCAGCTACTCAATATCAATTGATCATTTAGGTTTATACTTTGCTTCCTGGAAAATATCCTTTGCAGAGGTTGCCATTACCTGTTGAACAGAAAGGTCAGCATTTTTATCCGCAAATTTTTTTACGATCTGCCAGCCCACCCATTGCCCGATATTTCCTGGTGATGCGCCTTCAGGCATGCCGCGTGTAAAAGGACCTTCTCCAATATAATCCTGTATGATAGCCGGATCAATGGTATAGATATCCGCATTGGTTGTGATAAAGCCCCAGATATTTCCTTCATTTCTTTTTACCCAATCTAATTGTTTAGCTGTAAAACCTGTTTTTAAACTATCTTCTGTGGCTGGTAAAAAATGATCAAGCAGGTACCACTGTTTGCCTTTTATGATCATTTGTTCGATCAATGGACGCCCGGCACTGCTATCCGGATATATATCATCTACAACTGCCTTCATACAATTAGGCGAAATGTATTCTTTGTCAAACCTGCGGGAAATATAGTCCGGGTAAACTTCTACCAGTTGAGGATCTTTATAAACCGAAAAGTTTTTTCCCGCAAATTGGTGTAATCCTATACCAAGGTAATGGGGTGTAAGGACCACGCCCGGCGCATCAAAACTTCCAATAAATGTGATGATGTTAGGAATTTTATAGCTGGGGTAATAGTGTTTTGTGTACTTAAAGCCGGTTGTAAGTTCTTCCCTGAGCCAGTCAAGGTTCTTATATTTCTGTTGAATCGAGTCATTAATTGCATGATAACCTGACAAAATCGATTTAAATACTGGAAAAGAGGCTGGCCCGGCATCCGGAACCCTTAAGATCTGTTGAACATAAAAAGGAAAAAATTCAGGATATTCTTTATTCACCCTGGCAAGCCCTGTATTTAGATTGTTTGTATCTATTTTAAAAAAGTCCTGTTCGAACCTGCTAATTGAAAGTTTTACTTCTATACCAGCAACGTCTGGTTGGTTATTGGAATGCGTACAAGACAACAATAATAAGGATATGGAAAGGAAGGTTAGTGATCGCATGGCGGTTAAACGGCTGGTTTAATAATTTATTACTGAACTTTGATTTTCTATTAATTCAATTGAATAATTAACGAAGATGAAGATTTTCTTAGCCCAGCAAAACTATCATATTGGAAATTTTGAATCAAATGCAATTAAAATAATAGATGCTATCAGGAAAGCTAAAGAAGAAGGAGCTGATCTTGTGCTGTTTTCTGAATTATGTGTATGTGGTTATCCTCCCCGGGATTTCCTGGAATTTGAAGATTTCATTAATGAATGTTACAAAACCATTGATATAATAAAAGAACATGCGGATACAATTGGAGTTTTGATCGGTTGCCCTTCACGTAATCCATTAAAAGAGGGTAAGGATCTTTTTAATGCCGCCTACCTTTTATATGAAAAAGAAATAAAGGCCGAGATCCATAAAACGCTTTTACCTACCTATGATGTTTTTGATGAGAACCGATATTTTGAGCCTGCGTTTGAATGGAAATGCATTGAATTTAAAGGAAAGAAACTTGCTGTAACCATTTGCGAGGATATATGGAACCTGGGAGATAATCCCCTTTACAGGATCACGCCAATGGAGATTCTCATTAAGGAACAACCGGATGTTATGTTGAATCTTTCAGCCTCGCCTTACAACTATGCAGCCGATGTGGTGAGAAGAAGTATCATGAAGGCTCATACGCTGAAGTATGATTTACCCATGCTTTACTGTAATACAGTAGGATCTCAGACAGAAGTGGTATTTGATGGGGGTAGCCTTGTTTATGATATAAATGGCAGCCTGGTAAAAGAGATGAAATACTTCGAAGAAGATTACGCCCTGTTCGATCTTCAAATGCTTTCGGAGAAAAAAACTAATACTACGCCAAGGGTGAACTCCACTGCATTGGCTGAGGCGGTCACCATCAATAAAGACACAGGCATTAACCGTGATGAAGCTTTATTATCCGGGGAAGAAGAGAAAGCCTGGGAAGGGAAATATTATTATTCTGCCAGTGAGGTAGGAAGGGATATGGATACACTGAAGTACCTGATGGATGATAAAAACATCCAGGAGATACATGATGCATTGATCCTTGGGATACGTGATTATTTTACTAAAATGGGTTTCACAAAGTCTACGCTGGGAGCAAGCGGAGGTATAGACAGTGCAGTAGTGCAGGCACTGGCAGTGGAAGCCCTGGGAAAGGAAAATGTCCATGTTTTACTTATGCCTTCAGAATATTCCTCGGGGCATTCAGTTACTGATGCAGAGAAATTATCGCAAAATTTGGGCAACCGCTATGATATAATGCCTATAAAGGATGTTTACCAGAGCTTTCTTTCCACACTCCAGCCTGTATTCAAAGATCTTCCTTTCAGTGTTGCTGAAGAAAATATTCAAAGCCGTACAAGGGGAAACCTTTTAATGGCTGTAGCTAATAAATTCGGATATATCCTGCTCAATACATCCAACAAAAGCGAACTGGCAACGGGATATGGTACCCTTTACGGTGATATGGCAGGTGGCTTGAGTGTTTTAGGCGACCTGTATAAAATGCAGGTTTTTGCTTTGGCTGCATATATCAACAAAAAGGAAGAGATCATTCCACAAAATATCCTGGTGAAGGAGCCTTCTGCTGAACTCAGGCCCAACCAAAAGGATACTGACAGCCTTCCGGATTATGAAATCCTTGACCGGCTATTATTTCAATATATTGAACTGAGACAAGGACCCAAAGAGATCATAGCACAGGGTTTTGATGCCACGCTGGTAAAACGTGTATTAAGATTAGTGAACATGAATGAATACAAACGCAATCAATTCTGTCCCATTATAAGGGTTAGTTCCAAAGCATTTGGTGTAGGCAGAAGGCTTCCTATTGTTGCTAAATACCTTTCCTGATCAATGTTTCAATTGGATCAGCAGGGAAATGGCAGTGCCATTCAGTGTAGTGTCCTTTGAAAAAGACAAGGCAGTCTCGGTAAGGGTAAGTATTTTAAACTGTCCACTTATGCCCAAAATGCCTGCCCCGGTAAAATTCAATAATGTTTCATTATTGGAAAAGCTCCAGTTTACATTTGAGCTTTGAGGATCTGCAGGATCACATTTGGTGGCGCCTTCATCCAGTGTTCCGGTGCCATCTGAGCGAAGTGTAAGTGTATTGTCTGTTTCACAAGTTTGCAATTGAGAGGTAATACTTAGGTCGATGGTTCCGTTTTTATCTATATCAGCTCCTGCATCCTGGTATTTCCAGGCAGATTTGGTGATCAGGTCAGTTTTGGATGCACTGGTGGAACTATCTTTTTTGCAGGAAAATAAGAAAAGTGAGAAACACATGGTAAGGATCAGGAATTTCATAAAGTCAATTTATAATAAAGGTAAATACAGGTAAACATTTAAAAACAAACGTAATCTTACCTGTGATAATTTCGATAAACGATCTTTTGCTATTATTATTGGTTAAAAAATAGGATTTTTAGCTTTGCGGCAAATTATTTGCTAAAGCTCAGTTCGTAAATTAATGATCTAAACCTTGACTATGATTAAAACCGCGGATGATATCCGGCAATTAAATGAACGGATTAGCTACTCTGGAAAATTTATAGATACACTTCGAAATGAGGTTGGAAAAGTAATTATTGGCCAATCGTACATGCTTGACCGTTTGTTGATCGGTTTGCTCAGTAATGGTCACGTTCTCCTTGAAGGTGTTCCCGGGCTGGCGAAAACGCTTACCATAAAATCATTATCACAAGCCATTCATGCCCACTTCAGCAGGATACAGTTCACGCCTGACCTTTTGCCTGCTGACGTGATCGGTACCATGATCTATAACCAGCAACGCAACGAATTCATTGTGAGAAAGGGACCCATCTTTGCCAATTTCATCCTGGCTGATGAGATCAACCGTGCTCCTGCCAAAGTGCAAAGTGCCTTGCTGGAGGCCATGCAGGAACGACAGGTTACCATTGGAGATACAACCTATAAACTGGATGAGCCATTCCTCGTGCTTGCCACACAAAATCCCCTGGAGCAGGAAGGTACCTACCCGCTACCTGAGGCCCAGGTTGACCGGTTCCTGATGAAAGTAGTGGTTGGTTATCCTACCCGCCAGGAAGAGCAATTGATCATAAGGCAGAATGTTCAGGGATTGGGCTATCCCACAGTGAACCAGGTGGTTTCTGTAAGTGAGATCCTTACTGCTCGCCAAATGGTTAGAGACGTTTACATGGATGAGAAAGTAGAGCAATATATCCTTGATATTGTATTTGCCACCAGGAATCCCGGGGAATATAAACTAGATAACCTGAAGCCGCTCATTTCATATGGTTCCTCACCAAGGGGAAGTATCAACCTGGCAGTGGCAGCCAAGGCACAGGCTTTCCTGAATAAACGCGGTTACGTGATACCGGAAGATGTGAGAAGTATTTGTAATGATGTACTGCGCCACAGGATCGGTCTTACATATGAAGCTGAAGCCGAAAATGTTTCGATACTGGAAATCCTTGACCAGATCATTCAAAAAATCAATCTTCCTTAATAAGGAAGAGGTAATTCCAAGTTCATGTTAACAACGGCGGAAATATTAAGAAAGGTTCGGTTACTCGAAATTAAAAGTAAGAAGCTGACTACAGACCTGTTCACAGGTGAATACCATAGTGCCTTCAAGGGAAGGGGCATGTCCTTTAAGGAGGTTAGGGAATATTCGGCTGGTGACGATATAAGATTTATTGACTGGAACGTGTCTGCCAGGTTTGGTCATCCCTTCAGTAAGGTTTTTGAAGAGGAAAGGGAATTGACTGTGATGTTGCTGGTGGACGTAAGCGCCAGTTCATTATTTGGTACCATCATAGCATCCAAGAAGGATATTGCTACAGAGATTGCAGCGGTCATCGCTTTTTCTGCCGTGAATAACCATGATAAGATCGGGGTAATATTTTACAGTGATAAGATTGAAAAATATATTCCACCCAAAAAAGGGAAGCAACATGCCTTATTCATCGTACGGGAATTGCTTTCTGTGCAGTCCGCCCAAAAGAAAACACAGCTGAATACCGCCCTTCGTTTCTTTAATAATACTACCCGTCAAAAGAGCATAGCATTTATTTTGAGTGATTTTATCGATACCGGTTACCAGGATTCCTTAAGAGTGGCTGGTAATAAACATGATATCATTGGCATAAAGATCTATGATAAAATGGATCGAAACCTACCAAGGTTAGGGCTGTTGCGCGTAGAGGATGCTGAAACCGGGGAACAAAAATGGGTGGACTCGGAAAGCAAACTCGTTCGCTATGAATATGAGAAAGAGTTTTTCAGGATAACCGATTATTCCAATGAAGTGTTCAGAAAAGCCGGCTGTGACCTCCTGCATGTAAGAACAGATGAGGATTATGTCAAAATATTGCAGCGATTTTTTATTAGCAGAAACAAGTAATGAAGAAATTAATTCTGTTTATAATCCATATTACCCTGTTTGCTGGAGTAGCATTTTCTCAAACTCCTGTTTCCGCCACTGTTGATAAACAGAAGATCCTCATAGGGGAGCAGGTACAGGTATATTTAAAAGCTGTACTTGCCACAAATAATAAACTACCCTGGCCCGTTGTTGATACGTTCCCTCATTTTGAAGTTTTGTCCAGGTCAAAGATCGATACACAACAAACATCCCAGGGTTTATTACTTCAGCAGACAGTAACCATTACCAGTTGGGATAGTGGGCGTTGGATGATACCCCCCGTTAGCTTTGGTAATTCAAAAACTAAGGGAATATTGGTTTCAGTGGAATATAGTCCTATGGATCCTAACCAGCCTTACCATGATATAAAAGATATCATTGACGTTCCATCTCCAATAGCATCTAATTGGTACTGGTACCTGCTTGGAATCGCTGTACTGATAGCCTTATTCATGTTGTTTTTTCCACCCTCGGATGAAAAGAAGGAGAATGCAAATAAGCCAGTTGAAGATCCTTTCAAGGTTTCCATGGAGCTTATTGGTAAACTTCGATCTTCAGATGAGCCTAAGGTGCTGTACACATCCCTGGTAGATATATTTCGCAATTACCTGCTTCAAAGAAAGAATATACATTCCTTTTCAAAGACCACGGAAGACCTGTCGCGACAACTAAGTGAATTGCAATTAAATGGTAGCGATCAACTGGTACAGGTGCTTCAAAGAAGTGACATGGTGAAGTTTGCAAGGTATCAACCTATGTTCACTGAAAATGAGCAAGCGATAGAAGTGATCAAAAAAAATATTATATCTATAGAGAATTCTGCCAATGCTGTATAACTGGTTCCAATATCTTGTTTTTGCCAATATCTGGGTGCTTCCTTTCCTTGGAATATTACCTGTACTGGCATTCCTTCATTTTCGTACCCAGGCTGCTGCCAAGTCAACATTTATTGTTTCCAATGCAAAGGCTTTTACTTCACGAACTTTAAGGAACAGTACCCTGCATTTGCCATTTTGGTTAAGGTTACTGGCCCTTGGCTGTATCATTACTGCACTTGCCAGGCCTCAGATCCGAAACGTTCAAAGCCGGACAAAAGGAGAGGGTATTGATATCATACTTTGTATGGATGTTAGCGGAAGTATGTTATCAAAAGATTTTCTTCCCAATCGCCTGGCAGTATCCCGGCAAATGGCTGCGGAGTTTGTAAAGGGCCGGCCTGTAGACCAGATCGGGCTTGTAATATTTGCAGGTGAAAGTTTTACCCAGTTCCCATTATCAACTGACCATGAAAGTTTATTACAGCAGATCCAGGGTATACAATCAGGAATGCTGGAAGATGGAACGGTTATCGGGGAAGGATTGGCCAAATCTGTTGAACGGCTTTCTTCAAGCAAAGCAAAAAGCAAGATCATCATATTATTGACCGATGGAAATGAACAGCCACCGGAAACACGAATCATTGATCCCATCACTGCACTGGAAATTGCTAAAGCCAAAGGCGTAAAGGTCTATACTATCGGTATGGGTGCTTTAGGCGGTGCCACTATCCAGGAAAAGGGTGTGCGCAAATCTGAAGGCAGTGCCTTCCTTGACGAAGCCTTATTAAAACGTATTGCTACACAGACAGGTGGACTTTATTTTAGAGCAACAGATGAAGAAAGCCTTCATGGTATTTATAACCAGATCGACAAAATGGAAAAGTCAGATGTGGAAGTTGTAACCAAGGAAAGATTCCAGGAGGAGTTCACTATTTTCATATTGGCAGCCTTGTTCTTCCTTGCGCTTGAATTAATTTTGAAATATACATTATTGCGTACATTTCCTTAATCATGAAGGGTGTTGTTTATAAATCTACGGGAAGCTGGTACCAGGTAAAGGATTCATCCGACAAATTATGGAATGCCCGTATTAAAGGAGTGATGAAACTGGATGGCATCACTTCCACCAATCCAATTGCGGTAGGAGATATAGTGGAGTTTGACCTGGAGAATGAAAAGGAAGGCTCTGTAATTATAAACAAGATCCACGACCGTACGAATTACATCAACCGGCAATCGCCTAAAATAAAAAGCCAGCAACATATAGTGGCTGCTAACCTGGATCAATCGTTATTGATTGCTACTGTAAAAGAACCACGAACATCACAGGGTTTTATCGACCGGTTTTTAGTGGCCTGCGAAATGTATCATGTAAAAGCCATTGTCTTATTAAATAAGCTTGATCTTTATAAAGAAAAGGAGATGGCAGTTTTTGAAAGGATGAAGCAGGTTTACGAAAACCTTGGTTACCCCGTCATTGGAGCCAGTTTAAAGGAAGGAACTGGTTTTGATGAAATCAAATCGCTACTGCAAGGTAAGATCACGCTTATTAGCGGGCATAGTGGTGTAGGTAAATCAACATTTATTAATACCGTGCTGCCAGGAATCAAGATCAAGACCCAGGATGTAAGTGGCTGGAGTGGTAAAGGCCAGCATACAACCACTTTTGCCGAGATGTATGACCTTCCTTATGGTGGTCGTATCATTGATACACCCGGGATGAAAGAATTTGGAATTATAGGGGTTGAAAAAGGTGAACTTTCCGGGTATTTTCCGGAAATGAGACAGCGACTCAATAAATGCCAGTTCAATAATTGTCAACACATCAATGAACCAAGTTGTGCTATTAAAGAGGCCGTGATTAATGGAGAAATAGATGAAGACCGCTATGTGAGTTATTACAATATCCTGGAGTCACTCGATCAAGACAAATGGTGATGGCTTTGTAGTTATTGTATACAAGGGTATTGGGCAAAAAAAAGGCAATCTCATTCTGAGAAAGCCTCTTAGTAAATTTTAATAGATAGCAATCGAATTGTTAGCCAACAAAGCTTTAAGCAGCGCCGCGTCTCAAGTCTAGATTCATAAGTTTTCCTTCTAAAACATTTGCTAATTCAACAACTGCTTTATTGTCTCTTTTGCGTGCATCCTTTGTTTTAGTTGGAAAAACAGAAATGCCATTGTAAATACTGTACTGGAGTGTCAGTTCATGGTGCCCCAGGTGGAAATCCCAGCTAATGGCATCAAAATCGTCTTCTTTGTTTGTAAAATTTACCTGGAGATCATCACTAAGGATGTCAGCTATTTGGTAAAAGCGTTTAAGGCCGCCGTCATCATCAATTACGGCTTCAGTGCAACCTAGTGTGGTTCGTAGGGTAAGGCTCATAATACCTGGTTTTAATTAGTAGAAATACGAAGTCATTATTTTCAGTAAAACTACTTTAAAGACAATCGTATTTAACGATAAGCTGCATTATGCAATTGTTATGCCTTGAATTTTTTTGCTTTTGGAGCAGTTCCATCCAAAACCTTTTCAGCTCCTACATTTTTTCCATTCGTACCGCATCCATATTTAGGCTTGTTGAATAATGAGCAGGATGTGACCAGGGCAATTGAACAAAGAATAATTGTATAGCGAATCGTTTTCATCGATACTGTTTCATTAAAGATAAAACGAAAAAAGGAATATTAAAAGTGTTTGCCCGCCTCATTAACTTTTTCAAACCATTTGGAATAATTCAGGTAATTCCTTGCGATCCTATTGATCTCGCCCTCAACCTTTTCGGGAGAAATATCCTTGACTTTTTTTGCCGGAACGCCTGCATATACAGCTCCTGCGTCGCAGATGGTTCCTTCCAGCACCACTGCACCTGCAGCGATAATGGTATTGCTGTTAATCAATGCGTTATCCATGACTATAGAACCCATGCCTATTAATACATTATCTTGAATGGTGCATCCATGTACAATGGCATTATGACCTATAGAAACATTATTGCCGATAATTGCCTTTGTCTTTTTATAAGTACAATGAACTACGGCTCCATCCTGGATATTTACCCTGTTGCCAATCCGGATACTATTGACATCTCCCCGCAATACGGCATTAAACCATATACTACATTCGCTTCCCATGATCACATCTCCTACAATGGTAGCATTGGGTGCAATGAAACAAGTGTCGCCCCAACTGGGAAAATGATCTTCAACTGGTAAAACAAGGGCCATAAAAAGGTTATTTTAATTCTGTTATGATTCCAAAAGGATTATGAATGCAGATTTACGATTTTTGCTTCATATGAACCTGAGGCAGTTATTTCTTAAACATGTTGCACAAACCTCCACCGCACCTTTATCCCTGGAAATAGTGAAGGCAGAGGGGTGTCAATTATATGATGCTTCGGGCAAGTCTTACATTGATCTGATAGGAGGCATTAGCGTGGCAAATACAGGTCACAGGCATCCCAAAATAGTAAAGGCTATCAAAGACCAGGTGGACGCCTATATGCACGTGATGGTTTATGGTGAATTTGTGCAAAGTCCCCAGGTACGGTATGCTCAACTACTCACGAAACATTTGCCTGCTTCTTTAAATTCCGTCTATTTTACCAATTCAGGAGCTGAGGCAGTGGAAGGGGCCATGAAGCTGGCAAAAAGAGTAACCGGAAGGACCGAAATTGTATGTTTCAATAATTCCTACCATGGGTCTACCCAGGGAGCTCTTAGCCTGATAGGCAGCGAATACTGGCGTAATGCTTACAGGCCATTATTGCCTGGCATAAGTCATCTAAATTATAATTCATTCGGGGATCTGAAGTTTATAACAGAACAAACAGCTTGTGTGGTGGCTGAAACAGTACAGGCAGAAGCAGGGATCATAGCTCCAAAAGACAATTGGTTAAAAGCTTTGCAAGAGAGGTGTAAGGAGGTGGGTGCACTTTTCATACTTGACGAGATCCAGGCAGGTTTTGGACGTACAGGAAAATTGTGGGGGTTTGAGCATTTTGATGTGGTTCCGGACATTTTACTTCTCGGCAAGGCTTTAGGCGGAGGCATGCCCCTGGGTGCTTTCATTGCTGATAAGTCCTTAATGGATCATTTCACAGATAATCCTGTATTGGGTCATATTACTACTTTTGGTGGCCATCCTGTTTGTTGTGCCGCCGGCATGGCTGGTTTTGAAATTTTGTTGGACACTGACACTGAAGTGAAAAAAAAGGAAGGTAAATTTTTAAAAGCCCTGGAACATCCGGGCATTAAAAAAGTTCGTTCCTTTGGTCTCTGGATAGCTGTCGAATTCGAAAGTTTTGAAAAATGCAAAATGATTATTGACACCTGCATTGAACATGGGTTGATAACTGACTGGTTCTTATTTGCTTCTAATTGCCTGCGTATTTCCCCACCTCTTACTATTTCCTTAGAAGAAATTGAAACGGTTAACTCTATTATTAAAAAAATATTGGGGTAAGTACTTGTTGGTTTGAACTTATTACTGTTGCTTTGTAATACAAAGTGCTTTTTTATGGATCAGCCCACACAACATTTAGAGGCTATAAAGGATATCAGGAAAATGATGCAACGATCCAGCCGCTTTATCTCATTAAGCGGGCTGAGTGGCGTCGCTGCTGGTGTGCTGGCATTGGCGGGGGCCTGGATTGCTTATTACTGGCTCAGTGATTATTATATCGATACTAACGGAAGCTACAGTGAATTTGGTTTTCAAAAACTGCAACTTCGGTTATTTATGCTTGCAGGTGTAGTACTTGCAGCGGCATTACTTTCTGCATTTTATTTTACATGGCGCAGGGCGGGTGAACATAAATTACCCTTATGGGATCACACTTCCAAAATGATGATTATCAATATCCTGATCCCATTGGTTTCGGGGGGTATTTTTATTATCGCTATGCTTCAATACCGGGAATGGAGATTTGTAGTTCCCGCATGCCTGGTATTTTACGGATTGTCTTTAGTAAATGGTAGCAAGTATACTTTAAGTGAAATTCGGTACCTGGGTTTGATGGAAGTTGTCGTAGGCCTTGTTGCCACACAGTTCCCTGGTCTGGGGCTTTATTTCTGGGCATTTGGATTCGGGGTATTGCATATAATATATGGTTTTGCAATGTGGTGGAAAAATGAAAGGCAGCCTGGTTCTAAATAAACTTGAAAGAAATTAATGGCAGCAAATAACCCTATATCTGGTTTAAATAAAATATTTGATAACAGGATACGTCTTGGTGTTATGAGCATTTTGATGGTTAATGAAGAGATAAGCTTTAATGACCTCAAACAAATGCTGGAGGTTACAGATGGAAACCTGGCCACCCATTTGGTCACACTGGAGCAGGAAGGTTTTATCAAAGTGCATAAAGGGTTCATAGGGCGTAAGACCAATACTACCTATTCAGTTACCAAGATCGGGCAGAGATCATTTTCAGATCATATAATGGCACTTGAGAAAATGATAAAGGGTATGAAGTAATTTTTTTTGCACCTATACTTTGAAATACAAAGTGCTTTCTGATACTATATAATTATTGGCTGGTGCATTGAATAGGGCTGAACCAATGAAAGTATTTGAACAATATTATCCAATAGAAAATAAAATTTATTCATCAAATCAACATGTATGGAAACAATAATTGAAAATGTATGGACAAAAAGCAAATTGCTTATCAAGGCATTAATTATCGGCATACTGGTATTATTATTACAAATTCCGGCATTTTATGTAAGAAATCTTATTGAAGAAAGAGAAGCACGACAAAAGGAAGCCATTGCAGAAGTAAGTAGCAAATGGGCAGGTCAGCAAAATATAACAGGTCCAATTTTAGTGTTACCCTATTGGGCAAATGAGGATGACAGTACACAAAAAAAGCGTTCCAAGCACTATTCTTCATTCCTGCCCGATGAGTTAAATGTGAGTGCTAAACTCATACCGCAAGAGAAATCAAGAGGCATTTATAAAGTAATACTTTATAATTCGAAAATAAATATATCAGGCATATTCAAAACTGTTCAGCCCCAAAAGTTAAATATCCCTGTTGAAAACATCATTTGGAGTGAATCATTTATAAGGCTTCATCTTTCTGACTACAAAGGGTTAAACGAGGAACCTACATTAACCTGGAATGATCAGTCATTAAACCTGATGGCACAGTCCATTGATCCTGTTGCAATGGAAGAGGGATTAATAGCTCCTATAACGATTACCGGTATAAATGACTTAAAAGACATTCGTTTTTCTTCCGAACTTAACCTTAGTGGCTCGGAAAAATTGTTATTCACCCCTGTAGGTAAATCCACCTCTGTGCAACTGGCATCCTCATGGCCCCATCCCAGCTTTACCGGTAATATTTTACCTCAAACATCACAAGTGAATGACTCTGGATTTTCTGCTACATGGAAGAGTCTTAGCCATAAAAGAAATTTTCCCCAGCAATGGAAGGATGACGATTTCCTTGTATACCAAATTAAAGAAAACCGGGTTGCAGGAAATTCGACTATTTCCAACGCCTCATTTGGAGTTGATTTATTTGTTCCGGTAAACGGGTATCAAAAAACAATGAGGTCCATTAAATATGCAGCTTTATGTATTTTATTAACCTTTGCTGCATTTTTCATTATCGAAACAAACAATAAAAAATCAATACATCCATTTCAATATGGTTTGATAGGAGTGGCATTGATACTGTTTTACACATTGCTGCTTTCTTTTTCAGAATATATAGGGTTTAATCCTGCATATGCGATTGCTTCTGTTTTTACTATAGGATTGATAGCATGGTTTGTCAAAGGAATACTTGCATCTTCAAGACTGGCTATATTACTGTCATCCATTCTTATGTTATTGTATGTATATGTGTTTACTATTCTTCAATTGCAGGATTATTCACTCTTGCTGGGAAGTGTAGGATTATTTATCACACTTGGAGTGATTATGTATTACTCAAGAAAAATTCAATGGTAAACATGTCAGTATGGAATATAAAAGACCTCATAGATTATTTGGGAAAGCTTACCATAGTGTGAATATTGATTTTATCCCTGGTGTGTATGAACCTTCGCATCTTGTAATTTTAAAATTTATAGAATCATGAATACAATTTGGTTTAAAAAATGGGGGTGGACTTATTTTCCGACTCATTTCATAGGATTTATCATAACCTTACTGACAATTTTATTTTTAATACCTGTTTATGCGGCCATTATCCGGAATGGGCACTCTGTTAGTGATGATTTGTATCATATGTTTGTATACACTTCCTGTGCGTTTTTTTGGTGGAAATGGATAGCTGATAAAACAAGTAGCTGATGCAACAAAACAAATTTTCCTGGAAACAGCGTGGTAATAGTTTTAGTTATGCCTGGGATGGCATCAAGGGACTTTTAAGAACTGAACATAATAGCTGGATACACCTCGGGCTTACTTTATTGGTTGTTGTTTTGAGTATATATTTCCGTATCACCCTTTCAGAGGTTGTCTCACTTGTCATTGTTGCCGCAATGGTTTGGGCAGCTGAGTTATTTAATACGGCAATAGAAAAGTCTATGGATTTTCTTTCAAAGGAGATCCAACCCCAGATCAAATTGATCAAGGACCTGGCTGCTGCAGCTGTATTGATAACCGCAATTGCAGCCCTGGTTGTAGGTGCGCTTATATTCATTCCCAGGATTATCTGAGTGTAGAGAATTCTTTCTCGTTAAAATTTTAAACAGTTTCCCTTCATTCATAGGATAATTCTATAACTATAATGAATACAGGATAAAAAAAGAGAGATGTTATCAGCATCTCTCTTTTTACATTTTTGCAATTAAAGACTAGAAGTCCAGGCCCAAAGCAAGGTAGGTCTGTGGCTTTCCTCTAAAGAAACCATTCATTTGCCATGCAGCGTCAAATCTTACAAAATAGCCTAATAAAGTGCTCCTGGCACCGAAACCATAGCCGCCTGCAAATGGACCTATGCCACCAGCTTTTAGTTTCACCAATACGGTTGGATTAGACTGATCTACATACCTGGAAGTTGGTCTTTCAAAATTATCGTAACGACCATTCCACGCTGTTCCAAGGTCAATGAATTGTACAACCTGGAAGTTTCGCAGGAAAGCATTATTAATAGGTTTGTTTAATAATGAGCTAAACACCGGTACGCGAACCTCACTATTGATCACTACATTATTGTTTCCGTTGGCGATATTTTGTTTAAAACCCCTAAGGTTTACAGCCAGCGCCTGGTAAGTATAATTATTATCCGGGTCAGGCATATTATTAGGGTCGAAATACCGGTAAGAAAGTTCACCTGTATTAGGATCCTGTTTGAAATTATCCCTGAACTTCAACCATCCGTCAACACCACCCAGGTAGTAAACAACTTTTTGGTTACCCCAGGAGAAATCACCTGCTGCTCTGAGTGCCCAGATAATATTCCTGTAAATGGGCAGATAGTGCCTGGCATCAAAACCAGCATTGAACAGGAAGCGACCTTCAGTATTGCCAGGGTTCAGATGGGTGAACCAGTCAACATAAGTCTTCCACCTTAATCCCTGCCAGATATTCATGGTAGGATTTAGGGTATTGTCATACACATACTCCAGTGTAAACTGTCCATAAGTCTTTTTCCTGTTTGGCTCTTTTATATTAGCAACTGTTGCGTCAAGGCCAACAGCAGGAAATATGATATTATCAAAACGGGGTCCTATGGTCAGTCGTACACTCCTTACTTTATCAAATGGATAACGCAGGCGGGCAAGATAATAACTTGAATGCTGCTTCACCAGGGCAATTCCATTGGGATTGGTACCATTGGAAGTATCAATAATATTCTGAGCGCTGCTCCTGTAGTAGGTGAAGCCCCAATCAAATCGTTTCCTCAGGTTGGTAAATTCAAATAAGATATCATTGTCACGGAGATTAGGCGCCAGGCGAATGCCTCCTGAGATTTTGTAATCTTCAAACAGGTCAACAGTACCCATCCTGATCAATCCATTCAGATCATTACCATTGGCGGGCTCTATTGGACCCTGGCCACCCTGGTAAGGCTGGTATTTGCTAACTCCAAACATGGTATTATTCAAACCTGCCACTACATAATCATTAAAGAATTTTGGTGGCCTGTACTCATACAATTTGGCTTTTTTGAGAATGGTCTCTGATGGAAGTTCTTCCGCCTCAAAAACCTGTCCCAGTTGTGAGGTGGTCGTATCTTTTTTCTCATTCTGGAACTCGTTTTGGAAAAAGTCAGTTTGCTTCCTGGTGGTGTCGCCGGCAGGTTGCTCAAGAATAGCATTGCGGGAAGCAGCGATGCGTGCCTTATCTATCTGCTTCTTCATATATTCTGTTGGCTTGGCACTGACGTTCCTGCGACGCAACGTGTTTTCGTCTACACGCAGGCGATACAGGAATTTATAATTGCCCTGCCTGACCACTTCACTCACCAGGCTGTTATCGCCTGCCGTCCTGGTTTCAAGCAAACTGCTTTGATAGTTGGTTAAGGGGAATACATAGGCTGAATCGTTGGTAATAGAAACAAATCCTACTGAATCTATATCCGGCTTATCCCATTCTTTCAATACACTATCCACTTCCTTGGGAGGAGGATTTCTCAAAACTTCGTCTCCAATGAATACCAATGTATCGAGACCGGCCCTTTCTGAGCGGAAAAAGCCAGCATACCGGTTATTAATACCGTTTTCATCGCTTACAAAAGTAAAGTGAGAGGTATTGTACTGGGATGGATAACGGGCGTCGCCCAATTTAACATTGGTTAACTGCGAGATCTGTTTGTATTCAGATTTGTTCCAGTTGTCTATCAGGAAAATATTATAATGCCTGGAAGCAACCGCGGTATCGCTGTTGGGTGCAGTTGCTGAAGGGCGATTACTGGAAAAGATGATACCTGTTTTACCTGGGAAAGCCACAAAAGAAGGATCAAGGTCATCATACACATCATCTGTAATCTGCTCTACGGATTGTTTGTCGATCTTGTAAACGAATATATCTGTATGGCCGCTTTTTACTGCACTTAATATCAGTGTATTGGCATCCAGCATGTATTTCATATCCTGAACCTGCGTGAACATGGGGAGTTCCTGGTTCACTACCTTGACACGGTTTACGGCATCATAAACAAACAATTTGTTCTTGCCTTCATGATTATATATCACTGCAAGCCTTGTGCCCTTGCCATCCCATGCAAGAATTGGGTAATTAGGATTGATCTCATCTTCCCTGGTGCGTACACCATATTGCAGGATGACTTTCCTGTCAACAAAATTGGGATGAAATACCACGCTGTATTTGCCCTGTTTGAACTCAACTACGGCATAAGCAAAACTCCTTTGCTGTGGGTTCGCATTGAATCTGATAAAGTCTTTCTTTCCTATTTCTTCCGTTACTGAAAGTTGTCCTTTTGGTACCAGGCGGCGTGCACGTATATCCTTGTAATACATTTGGGACATTTCTGTCATAAAGTCCTGCAAAACCGCTTTAAACTTTTTCTTGGCAATTCTTTGTGTGGCACTATTCAGGTTGCGGTAGATACGTGAGAGGTATAACAGGTAAGTGGTCTTTGACCGCCCATATTTATTACCGATATAATACCAGAAAGCATGTCCTGCGAGCATTGGCTTATTAAAAGCCAGTTTATAAAAATTGCTGTATTCTCCGCTTAACAAAGCACTCTTCAACTGGTTGTCTAACGAAGGGCTCCATTCTTCAGCAGCATATTCGATATAGCCATCTGTAAGCCATTTGGGGAGATCCAGCAAAGTTTGGTTGGCGGCCATTTCTCCCAGGTCATCACCAAATAAAACATTCGCGATCAGTACACCTGCAATACCTTGCCTGATCTGGCGACGCAGGTTCTCATGATTGCCATCGAAATAGATCATCATTTTATTATTCACCAATTTGGTGACACCTCCTGTATTCTGCCAATCAATACCCAGTCCGATGTTGGACTGTTGCATCTCGTCAAAACTGTTGTACACTACAACATTAGCTCTTCTCTGGAGACCATATTCAATAAATTCTTCCAGTTGGGGCAATTCCTTTTCTGCAACCTGTGCCACATATTTTCCCAGGTCAAGTCCATCCTGGCTAAAATATGTGTTGAAGTTTTCAGTCTGATAATATTTCCAATTGAATTTTTGATATTGCACCCTGTTTTTTCCATACTCCACGGCATTTACCTGTGCTTTTATATTGGTAGATACCAGTAAAAAAGCTGCACAGGCCAACCGGCCAATCGATTTAATCATAAAGTAGATGAAATTTCAGATTTAATGTATCTCCCGATTTTTGGATAGTAAATTGCAACTAAAAATACAAAAAAGGTACATGTTAACGGTTCAGGCATTTACTTTCAATCCAGTGCAAGAGAATACATATATCGTATACAACGGGAAAAGGGACTGTTGTATTATAGATCCGGGCTGTTATTTTGCCAGCGAGGAACAGCAATTGAAAGAGTTTATTGACAAGAATAACCTCAAACCCGTTTTTCTCCTGAACACACATTGCCACCTTGACCATATTTTCGGTAATCGTTTTGTCCAGAAAACCTATGGACTGCCCCTTCATTTACACCATTTGGAAAAAGCTGTTCTTGATTATGGTCCTGTTTCCGGCCAGCTATGGCAGTTACCGTTTGATAATTTTGATGGTGAACTGATCTACATTGCCGAAGGACAAACTATTTCTTTGGGGGATGAGGAACTGGATGTTATATTCACACCAGGTCATTCTCCAGGAAGTGTCAGTTTTTATAGTAAGGATGCCAAATTTGTGATCAGTGGTGACGTTCTTTTCCAGGGAAGTGTGGGTCGTACAGATCTTCCTGGTGGTGATTTTACAACCCTGGAAGAAAGCATAAAGATGAAGTTATATACTTTACCAGCCGATGTTATTGTTTATCCGGGTCATGGAGATTCGACCACTATTGGAGATGAAATGAAAACTAATCCATTTGTAAAAATGATTTGATCGAATTCTCCAATATAACAGAAGTAAAGCAGTGGTTAAAAGCAACTTTTATACAAAACGGCCTATGTAAGGCATTTTCTGAAACTCTTTTCTCTCAATATTCAGTATCAGCAGGCCAAAAGAAGCAATTAGAACCAACGCAAAACCACGGTTTACCCATACACCAATATTCAAAAGGCCGAACAGGGTATAAACGCCGTACAGAGCCACGCTTATAATTAAATAGGCTACAAGTTTTTTCCAGGCATAGGGCACCATGTATTCTTTCTGCCCCCATGTATAGGATACTATCATCATGCTGCCATAGCAAAAGAATGTAGCCCAGGCGCATGCCATATACCCAAACCGTGGAATGAACAGGAAGTTGATGATAAGTGTAATTGCGGCACCTATCAATGTGATCCAGGCGCCAGCCATTGTCTTATTGGAAAGCTTATACCAGATGGAAAGATTGTAATAAATGCCCAGGAATATGTTGGCTAACAAAAGGATGGGTACCACTTTTAAACCTTGCCAGAAAACCTTGTTTTGAATAAAATACTTCCAGACATCCAGGAAAAGAACAACGGCAAGGAACATGAAACACACCGTTATAACGAAGAATTTCATCACCCTGGCATACACTCTTTGTGGTTGCTGTCCATGAGAAGCTGAAAAGAAAAAAGGTTCTGCAGCCATGCGGAAAGCCTGTACAGATAGTGTTATCAATATCGAAAGCTTGTAGCAGGCACTATAGGTTCCTACCTCAATTTTTGCAGCTTCTGCTGTGGCTACCGGTGCCCACCAGTTCAACATGATCCTGTCAAAGGTCTCATTGATCATTCCGGCAAAACCAGCGAGGATCAATGGAGCCGAGTACACAATGATATCCTTCCATAACCTGGTGTTGAATTTCCACCTGAATGCCATCAATTCTTTTGACAAAAACAGTAATGTAAATATGGATTGGGCCAGGTTGGCTATGATCACATAACCCACACCAATTTTTGGGTTATAGAATGTGCCAATAAATCCATGTGGCGATTGCTGTTGGATCTTTGGACATACAGACAAAAAGAAAAATGTCAGTGCAATATTGATCAATATGCCTGCAATGCGCACTGTGGCAAACTTTACCGGTCGTCCTTCGTAACGTAACTTGGCAAAAGCCAGTGTAGTGAGGGCATCAAAAGCAATAATGAATGCGCTCCAGGTAAAATATTCAGGATGTTCCTTTATGCCAATCAGGGTGGCCAGGGGTTTATTAAATAAGATCAGAATTGTGGTCAAAATGGCTGTGCTCACTATAAGAGACACCATTGAAGTATTATATACTTCACCTTCCTGTTCTTTAGTCTTTGAAAACCTGAAATAGGCTGTTTCCAGGCCATACGTAAATACTATATTGAGAAAGGGTAAGGTGGCATATACCAGGCTCATTTCGCCATAGGCTGCTCCTTTCAGGGCATAGGTAAGATATGGGGTGAGTAAATAGTTGATAAAGCGTGCGGCAATAGAACTGGCCCCATACCACAATGTCTGCCCTGCTAATTTTTTGATGCCGCTCAAATGGATATAGATTTAAAGAGCCTCAAATTTAATGGCTCATAATTGAACATTGCAATATTTTATAAGGATGTAACATTATAATGGGATAAGCGAAAGATAATGTGAAATATTTATGGTTCCCTATACCTGGGGTTATTAATATAGGAAGAATCACTAAGGGTTCGTAAAAATGCAATCATATCATTTTCCTCGGTATCCGTCAGTGTTATTCCGTTTATCAATAAAGGGTCAAGCGTAGGGCTTTTGTTGATCCCAAAACGGTAGTGTTCTAACATCATTCTCATCGCGCTCAAACGCCCGTCATGTAAATAATAAGATGTCAGATCCACATTGCGCAGGCTGGGTACCCTGAATTTTAATGAATCTTTTGGGTCTCCCGTTACTCTCATACGCCCAAGATCATTGAGAAATGGATCTATTTCAAATCCAATATTCCGGAAACTGAAATCGGTAAATAATGGTTCCCTATGACAGGTATTGCATTTATTTTGAAATACAGTGTAGCCATTTTGTTCCTCGGCAGAAAAACTTGCTTCACCTTTTTTTACCCTGTCATATTTAGCATTGGATGAAACGAGGTTAATAACAAATTGTGTCAATGCTTTTAAAATCCCCTCCTGCGTTACCTGGGGCGAACCAAAGGCTGCCTGGAACAAACGTTGGTAAGCCGTATCATTTTTTAATTTGGCTATAATTCCATTCATGGTCTCAGCCATTTCATCAGGGGCGGCGATATGAGCCAGCGAGATGGCTTCAAGAGAGGAAGCACTTCCGTCCCATTTATATACAGGATACCATGCCAAATTTGCCAGGCCCGGGGCATTCCGCAAGGTATGAGAATGATTATATCCGTGGCTCCTATCATGTTCATAGGTGGTGAACGCTGCCACCTGCTGATGGCAGGAAGAGCAGGGGAAATTGCCATCCAGGGACAATCTTCCGTCATAAAACAACTTTCTTCCCAGTAAAAAGGATTCCTCCGTTAAAGGATTATTTTGAAAATTATACACAGGATTGGGAAATCCATTAGGAACATTAAATTGAATGGGTGTAGGTCTATAGAATGAAATGGGTGTTTTACGGCAACTGTTTAACAATATGGCGCCGGAAGCTATTGAAAGGCATAAGATAACTATGACAATTCTGATTTTCAATAATTCCTAATTGTGCCCCTAATCTATTGTATTTTACTATTGGCTCCTGTTAAAAGAATTGTCCCGGGTTAAATTTTTTTCTGCCTTGTTTTATTTCAGAAGATCGTTTTTTGGATTCAAGCCTTTTTTCTTTGACCTTTCGGGATGGGCGGGTGGCAATCCGGAGTTTTTTCTTTTTTAAAGCCCCGGCTATCAACTCATTAATCTTGTTGGTTACATCCTGCTTATTATCCAGTTGGGTACGGAAGGTTTGTGATCTTACTACCAGTATCTGCCCGGAATTAATCCTGTTTGCCAGTTTATGCAGTAGCAGTTCTTTTTGGTCCTGGCTGAGCAATGTAGATGCCGGAATGTCAAAATAGCCTATGACGGCAGTTTCCACCTTATTGACGTTTTGTCCTCCTTTGCCTCCGCTACGGGTTGTTTGGAATTTTAGTTCCTGTGAAATATCGATCATATTTACCTCTGATGCAAAAATCGTGTTTCATGCTTTTAACTTCGTAACTTTTATGCGCGCTGTCATTCAAAGAGTTAACTATGCAAGGGTCACTATTAATAAGAGAGTAACCGGCCAGATTGGACCAGGCCTGTTGGTATTATTAGGTATTGAGGATGCTGATAATAGTGAGGATATCAGCTGGTTAAGTAATAAAATTGTGAACCTTCGGGTATTTAATGATGTAGATGGTGTCATGAACCGGTCTGTATTGGAGATAGGTGGCGGTATCTTGCTGATCAGTCAATTTACGCTACATGCTTCCACTAAAAAAGGGAACCGGCCCAGTTATATCAAAGCAAGTAAGCCAGCAATAGCTATTCCTTTATATGAGCAAATGATCAGGCAATTAGAAACAGACCTTGGAGCTGGTATTGAAAAGGGCATCTTTGGTGCCGATATGAAAGTTGAATTATTGAACGATGGACCAGTTACTATTCTAATTGATACTAAGAACAGGGAATAGATTTAGTTTCATCCACAAACAATACAATGCAGTATATAAGGGATATTGAGAATCGTGCAGACCTGGTTGAGCTTTTAGAGAACTTTTACAATAAGGCATTCAAAGATGAATTAATAGGTAGGTTCTTTACGGAAGTAGTTCCCCTTGACCTGGAAACACATATTCCTGTAATAGCTGATTTCTGGGAATCTGTTATCCTGGGTACTCATTCTTACCGTAAAAATGTTATGGAAGTTCACCAGCACATACATTCCCTGTCTTCCATCAAAAAGGAGCATCTCGATAGGTGGGTGGTGCTTTTCAATCTCAACATTGATGAATACTTTGAAGGCCCAAAAGCTACCCTGATGAAACAAAGAGCTGCTTCAATTGCTACCTTGATGGATATTAAACTTAACCACAAAGGCATAGGGTAAAAAACATAAGAAATTAAAAACACAATTTATTCTGATTTCAACTTGCAAATGATATGAATTCTGATCTGACCATAAAGGAAGCCCAACAAAAAGTAGATGATTGGATCAAAACCACTGGTGTTCGTTATTTCGGTGAATTGACAAACATGGCCATTCTTACTGAAGAAGTAGGAGAAGTTGCCCGGTTAATGAGTCGCATATATGGGGAACAGTCATTCAAAGAAAGTGATAAGAAAAAAGAGCTCGCTGATGAACTGGCAGATGTATTATGGGTATTGATCTGTATTGCCAATCAAACCGGTGTTGACCTGGCAGAAGCCCTTCAAAAAAACTTTGATAAGAAGAATACCAGGGATGCCCAAAGACACCGGCAAAATGATAAACTTTCAGGTTAGCCTTGGCAGGTTTTGTGAAAAAAACAGACCTGCATGTTTTATCTTTTAGATTGTTCGTTGTTGAAAATACCCTTGGCGACTTTTTTGTAGAATTATCGCCAAAAAGATCCAATGAAAAAATTTTCCGGAAAATTGGTCTGGTCAGCAATCAAATTGGCATTCAAAGGGTTTTCAATACATAAAATAACCAAGCTCAGCGCTTCACTGGCTTATTACACTGTGTTTTCTCTTGGGCCTTTAATGATCGTCGTAATTTTTCTCTGTAGTCTTTTTCTTGGGCGGGAAGCAGTAGAGGGGAACATAGTTTCGCAATTGCAGGGATTTATTGGCAGTGATGCCGCAGGGCAGGTGCAAGTCATCATTAAAAACGCCTGGGTAAGTGGCAACGGAGGTGTAGCAGCAATTATTGGAGTTATTGCTTTGCTAATTGGCGCAACCTCTGTATTTGGGGAGATCCAGGATTCGATCAATGGTATTTGGGGATTAAAAGCTTCACCGAAAGCTGGCATTATGAAATTGATAATAAGCCGGGTTTTGTCTTTTGGCCTGGTAGCCTCACTTGGCTTTTTATTGTTGGTATCTCTTGCAGTCACAGCTGTTGTGGAAGGTATTGGCGACAAATTAAGAACAGCATTTCCTGGAATAGCCATTATAATATTTTATGCGATCAATCTTTTGTTAACCCTGGTGGTCGCTTCAGTTTTATTCGCAATCATCTTTAAGGTTTTACCAGATGTGAAGCTCAAATGGAAAGCTGTATGGCCTGGAGCTCTTGCCACTTCGTTGCTATTTATGATAGGTAAGTTTGCCATTTCTTTTTATGTAAGTAAAACAGATGTTGGCAGTACCTATGGCGCTGCCAGTTCCCTTGTTATACTATTGGTATGGATCTATTATTCAGCTATCATCCTGTATTTCGGTGCTGAGTTCACCAGAAGTTATGCCCTTCAAAAAGGTGAGCCCGTGATTCCAAATGAATATGCGAAATGGGATAAAGAACCAGTAGTTCAGGGATCTAAATTAATGGGAATTACACCAGTTCCTTCAGAACAAGGAAAACGTAAACCAGTTCCTGGCAAGGCTCCACAAATGGGTTATGCAACCGCATCGCCTAAGGATAAAAATGGAGGGTTAGGCACTGTTTTATTGGGTATTGTCCTATATATTTTTAATACCTCTTCTAATAAAGACAGGTGATCGGTATGTAATTAATCCCATGGATGAGTACCGTGGCTGTCTTTTTGTAGCTTACAATAAAAAAAGAATGACCAAAAAGTTGACACTTAAAGGGGTCTGGCAATTAATTTCTGAGTCTGTTACGGGATTTACCAACGACAAAATATTTAAGCTAAGTGGAGCATTGGCATATTTTACCATATTTTCTATTGGCCCCATGCTCATTGTGATCATTTTTTTTGCTGATCTGTTTTATGGAAGAGAAGCTGTTGAAGGCACTATTTATGGCCAGTTAAGAGGCTTTGTTGGACCAGGAGCAGCCTTGCAAATCCAGGATATTATTAAAAATGCTTCTTTAAGCGGTAAAAGTCATGTAACGGCTGTTGTTGGCTTCATTACGCTGTTGGTTGGTGCTACCAGTGTTTTTTCAGAAATACAGGATTCCATCAATATGATCTGGAATTTAAAACCTAAACCCAAAAAAGGTTGGCTTAAAATGTTGATCAACAGGCTCATCTCATTTTCTGTGGTCGTAAGTCTTGGATTTATACTATTGGTATCCCTGATTGTTAACGGTGTTATAGAAGGATTGATGAACAGGTTACAGGCCCATTTTCCGGAGATGGCAGTTACGTTGGTTTACATCCTTAACCTGGTCATAACTTTTTCTGTAACCACCATACTATTCGCCATCATATTCCGTGTACTACCTGATGCCATCATTAAATGGAAGGATGTCATAACGGGGGCTATGACCACGGCTATTTTATTTATGCTGGGAAAATTTGCCATTACATTTTACATAGGCAAAAGTGATATAGGAAGCACTTATGGGGCTGCAGGCTCATTGGTGGTATTGCTGCTTTGGATCTATTATTCTGCTATCATATTATATTTTGGGGCAGAGTTCACAAAAGCCTATGCCTGCAGTTATGGTAGCCGCATTCAGCCAGATCAATATGCTGTATGGATAAAACAGGTGGAAGTGGAAGAGGGGAAAGGATCCCTGAAGCAGCACGAACAACAAATCAAAGAAGAAAACGAAAAAACCGGAGATAATATAACCGTAAAGTAAGCTTCGGACCTATAATGTGAATGTACAGTTCTCAGGCATTCAACTTATTTTTGCCGCCATTATGGCAACAGATAATAACCGTTTTCAGGCAATAATATCGCACTGTAAAGAATATGGCTACATATTTCCTTCCTCTGAAATTTACGATGGATTAGGAGCAGTATACGATTATGGACAATGGGGAAGTGAGCTTAAGAAAAATATCAAGGATCATTGGTGGAAAAGCATGGTGCAGATGCATGAGAATATAGTGGGTATAGATGCTGCCATATTTATGCATCCTACTACATGGAAGGCCAGCGGTCACGTAGATAATTTCAGCGATCCTATGATCGATAACCGGGATAGTAATAAACGCTATCGCGTAGATCATTTAATTGAAGCAAAGGCTGATGAACTGGAAAAGGATGGACAACAGCCACAGGCAGAGATCTTACTTAAGGAAATGGATACGCTTTTAGCTGCTAATGATTTTGATGGCCTGAAGACTTTAATTGAAAATAATAAGATAGCCTGTTCTGTAAGCAATACCTGCAATTGGACGGATGTAAGACAATTTAACCTGATGTTCTCTACTGAATTTGGAGCAGTTTCTTCTGAAGAAGAAGAGAACAGGATCTATCTCCGTCCTGAAACGGCCCAGGGCATATTCGTTAATTTCCTGAATGTGCAAAAGACCGGTCGAATGAAAATACCTTTTGGTATTGCTCAAATAGGCAAAGCTTTCCGGAACGAGATCGTAGCCAGGCAATTCATATTTCGCATGCGGGAATTCGAACAGATGGAAATGCAGTTTTTCATCAGGCCTGGCACGCAAAAACAATGGTACGAACACTGGAAAGCAGAGCGTATGAAATGGCACTTAGGCCTGGGCATTCCCGCTGAAAAATACAGGTTTCATGACCATGTAAAGCTGGCACACTATGCAGATGCTGCCTGTGATATAGAGTATGATTTTCCAATTGGATTTAAGGAAGTGGAAGGTATTCATTCCCGTACGGATTTTGACCTGAAGAATCACCAGGAATACAGCAAAAAAAAGCTGCAGTATTTTGATAATGATATCAACGAAGAAACAGGCAAACCATTTGGTAATTATATTCCATATGTTGTTGAAACCTCTATTGGTGTTGACAGAACGGTAATGATGCTTCTCAGCGAGGCTTATGAAGAACAGGACCTGAGCACTGATGAGAAAAAGGATAGCCGTGTGGTATTGAAATTACCCGCACGTTTCGCGCCTATTAAGCTGGCCATACTTCCATTGGTAAAAAAGGATGGCTTGCCCGAAATTGCACGAACCATTATGGATGCATGCATGGAGCATTTTCGATGTTTTTATGAAGAAAAAGACACCATTGGAAAAAGGTATCGCAGGATGGATGCAATAGGAACACCCTTTTGTATAACAGTTGATCATCAAAGCAAGGAAGACAATACTGTTACCATAAGATACCGGGATACCATGTTGCAGGAAAGGATACCGATTGATAAGATCAGGGAAATAGTATTGAAGGCCCTTTAATGACTTCAAACATTTATCCTTTGCCCGAGATCTTGTAAACTGTGATCCCCGCAATTTCTTTGATAAGGTTTTCCCATTTATTTATGGCCAGGGAAGAAGGAAGTAAATAATCCTCCATAAAGTTATTCCCGACATTCCTTGAATCAAAATCACAGGGATAGGGTGTTACCTGTACATGTTGCTTTTCAAACGCAAGCTTTGCTCTTGGCAAATGCATGGCTGAAGAAATCAATAAAAAAGGACCTTGTAATCGTTCTGACTGGATGATTGCCCTGGAATTTATTGCATTTTCTACTGTATTTCTGGAGCTGCTGTCAGTTAATATCTTTTCCTGCGGAATTCCTAAGGTCACCAGGTTTGCTTTAATAAAATTGGCCTCCTTAAAATCGTGTTTTGTTATATATCCATTGCCGGCAGCTATAATTATCCGGTCTATTGTCCCTTTGTTATAAAGCAACGCAGTTTGAATGAACCGATCGCTGGCTGCGTTAAAATATCCCTTGTCATCATTTTTATTGTAAGATACAAATCCACCAAGCACTATACCGGCAGTAAAATGAGCATTAGTTCCGGGATCAAAAGGTTTTTCTTCGTAATAGTTTAGTACTTGTCTTATAATAAAGGGATTGCTGAAAACTATAAGAAACAGTAGCCCCAATTTAAATAATAGTTGCTTCCTGGTGGCATTGGATTGAAATAAGGCAATAATAAAAATGGCTACTATCCATACTATTGGCCTGAGAAAAAATAAAATAACTTTTAATAAAACAAACATAGACCGGCGAAGATAATTACTGAAAGGAATACCGGTTCTGATTATCCATAAAGCTCCAGGTGAATGCTTTTTTTATCGTATCCAAGTGTTTGTATTCTTTGTTTGGCTTCGTCAACCATATTTTTCCAGCCACACAGATAGAAACCTGCCTCCCTTAATGATTGATCATTCTTTTTTTCATTTACCAGGTTTTCGTAAACAGAATGAACATACCCGCAGCAACCTTCCCATTGATCCCTGGAAAGTGTGGGTATATAATGAAAGCCTTCTATCTCCATTTCAAGTCTTTTCATTTCATCCATATACAATAGGTCCTCTCTTTTGCGGGTGCCGAAAATGAGGTAGATGTCTTTATGTGGAACATGATGTTCCTGGATATAATGTATCATGCTGCGAAAAGGAGCAATGCCTGTACCGGTGCAAATAAAATAAAGATCCTTTTCAATGGGATCAGGTAGTGTGAATACCCCCTGGGGTCCACGAAGTATTAATTCCAATCCAACTTTACCTTCCTGGAATAAATAGGAAGTTCCTTTACCCCCTTCGAGTAAAACAATCAACAATTCTATCACATTTGTCCCATCCGGCCATGATGCAATGGAGTAACTTCTCCATCTTTTATTGGGCTTATCATGAATAGGCAGATCAATGGTTACAAATTGCCCCGGAACAAAATCAAAAGACTCCATCTCAGGGATCTGGATCCAGAAACGTCGTGTATTTGAGGTCTCTTCTTCTATCCGGGTAATAACACCTGTCCTCCAGGGTGGAGCTGCCATAAACTTGTTTTAACAATTTGGAAATACCTGCTGATTAAAAATTGCGTTTGTAAGTTATCCACAATTTTTCGCTATTGGCACAGAAGTTGAAAAATATATCCGTGAAAAGACGATAACAAACACTCAAGATATTTAGTCGGACGGTTTAGGTTAAAGGCCGGTATTCTTACCGGCCTTATTTTTATTGTAATACTATAGGATCCAGTATCTTGATCTTCTCCTGGACTGCATAATAGAATTTTCCTGCGTACTTATACACCAGCACAATTTCATTTGTTTCTGCTTTGGCTTTAGCCTTTGGAAAATCCTTTCCATTAACAGCAACAGCAGGATCCAGCTTTATTACTTTATTATTCGTTTTAGGCACCAGGGTGATGGTTTTGGAATATTGCGGTAATTCTCCTGTTGATATTTCTACTGGCGTACTGTTGACCGCTGAAGTTTTAATTCCATGTCTCTCTCCCTTTATCCAGAGTTCAACAGGATAGATCCTTAGTTTTTTAGGTCCTTCCAGGTAAAAAAGGTAACTGTATTTTGTTTTTGGGGTGATCATCGTTTGACTACCATTTTCCTGGATGGAGACTTTTGGCATTACACCACCCGTAACGGGTCTTGCATAGGCATATAACTTTACATCCGACCTGTTTTGCGCGAACAATCCTGAGGAAAGTAAAATAGAAAGCGTAAAGAGTAATAAAAAATACTTCATAAACCTGTTGTTGAAATGGGATAAGGTAAATTATAGTATTTGAAGCAATTTAGAGATGAATGTTTGATGTGCGTTGGTTCTTTAACGCTTAATTAATTTTTGTACGAATCGATGTCTTCCATCAATTGTATTCAGTATCAAAAAATAAACACCTTTTGACAGCCTGCTCAAATCAATATCACCATTTGTATAAGCAGTTTCCCGGGAAAGTACCATTTGACCTCCACTGTTGTGTACCTGGATTTTTAGTTTTTTGATACCTGGTATGCTGCCCACCTGGTATAAAACCCTATCGCTTGTGATAGTGGGGTATACTTTAGAAATGAAACTGGTATCATTATTCACAGGTTCAATGCCTGTCCCTACATCACCGTTAAAATTCGGCGTTCCCAGAAAAGTATAATACATGCCATTTCCATGGGTGCCAACTACCATAACATTGTCTGAAGGACGGTATGCCAGTGATTGAACCACGGCAAAGTTTAAAATATTATTGCCCTCACGCTGCCAGGTTGGTGCTGTTCCTGACAACAGACCAGCGGCAATATCGCTAGCACTGTAAAGACCTACAGAAGTGCCGACATAATACTCTGTAACTGGATTGTTACCTGCGTCTTTTTTAACCACGATCATGCAGCTACGTATAGAGGGCAGCGTTAAATTACCTTCCGCTACTTTCCATGTTGGCGTTGCTGTTTTAGCATTGTTTGTCCACCATATACCTATAGCGCCGTAATTGGAAACTACTGCCATGATCTCATTGTCATCATTGGGATTGACCGCAATATTCTGCACATTACCCTGCAAGCCAGCTGGTGTAATATCTACAGGTGTACCCGTTGCCGGGAAATTTCTTGGATCATCTATTCGGAAGATTTTCCCCTGCCTGACGTTGGTGGTCGCATCCAGGTCAGGTGTTGTACCAATGTATAGCGCATGATTGGAATTATACGGCCCCCTGCTAAATGCCATTGCCCTGATTCTGATATTTCTTCCGCTTGTGGAATTGGCTGCATTGATGGCCTGGGCAACACCTGTTAATTCCGTCCAGCCCGAATTGGTACTGGTAGTGGAAGCCGTGGTAGTTCTGAAAAGGCGGTTGAAATTGACATAGTACAAATCTTCTGTGTTATCCGGATCAAGTTTAAAATTCGTGACGAATTCACCAAAGTCAGATTCAGTCGGAGGATCTGTACTGGCTGTAAGGTTGGGTGGGCGAATTTCCGTGCTGCTGTTCAATGTGGGAAATGGTGTTCGCCTTAATCTCCCATTTTGTATGCCATAATAGATATACTGTGTCGAACCAGTAATGTTTGAAAAGCCTACTGAATTTCCATCTCCACCTCCTGACAATATCCTGTGATTATTGCTATCTGCAGGGGGGGTGCCAAACAGGCCGGTTTGATCCCTGACTGTTGTTCCATTATCCTGTGCTCCACCGGCAAAGTTGTTTTTACCCCGTATGGGATCAATGGCTACATAATAATATTGTAAGGTCTGGTAATTATTGACGATGCTCCATGTAACAGTTGCAGCAGAAATATTAGTGGTTTTATGTAAGCCTCCGTCATCTGCTGATATGCCCTCATTTACATTAACCGGGTTAAAGGCAAAATTGTGCATATCTGGATGGCTGTTAGGGTAGATCGCAGGATTCTGGGTCGTGATATCATCCTGCCTGTAACCACCTATCCAGGATGTGTTTGCGGTACTGGCAAATCCATCTGTACTCCGGTAAAGGTTAGTGCCGCCAAGTATAACAAAATTGGGATCATTGGGTTTTATGGTGATACACATATCATAACCTTCCTGGATACTATAAGGGTCAACTCCTGCAAAATTTCCACCTGGAAAGTCGGGCATGTTGGCAGACCGGTTGGTCCAGGTAAATGTATTGCCATTGATATCCAACCGGAACAAGTCGCCCTCTGGTTGACCATTATCGCTGAGCAATCCATTCTCATACAATACATAGGCAACATTTTGATTGGAAGGAGCAAGGCCTATAAGAATCCTTTTTGAATAGTATGTGGTTCCCGAAAAAAAATTGTAGGCATTTCCTCTCCAGCCCTGGATAGAATCTACATTAAGTGTTTGTCCGCCTGCAATTCGGGTATATGAAGCCAGGTCCCCGTTATTGGAAACCCAAACGCCTCTTAAGCCTACATCCTGGAATCCACCATTGACTGCCAGGAATATTCTACCGGCATTGGTAATGGCTACATCCATTTGACCATTTTCCGGTGTCGCGCCTGTAGTGCCTCCAAACACTGCTTGGAAGGAAGTGCCTCCATCCTTGGAGCGGATCAACCTGCGGTGTGCGGCAATATATAAATCACCATTGGCCGGGTTCACGGAAAGCTTGTGTACAAAATCAAAAGGATGGTCAAATAATTCAAGTGATGTACCTGAAGCTGCATTGCCAGGAATATCCGTAAAATTTGTAAGGGAAAGTTTGGTCCAGCTGGCTCCATTATTAACTGATTTCCATATTCCCCATCCAAGGTATTGGGTCAGGGCTATTATCCCTGTAGAATTACCAATTGGCTCACCCCCACCTGCGTACCATGTGTCCTGGAAACCAGGCCTTGGGTCCTGGACAACGGCGGTTACATTGTGAATGTCATTTTCAGGCGAAACTCTTATCCAGGTGGCACCTCCATCTGTTGATCGCATGATACCACCGCTGACGCTACCCGAAATGATCACTTTATTGGTGGTGCCATCATAACGAAGGTCATACACCAGTGCCCTGGTTCTTCCCCCTACATTATTAGGACCTGCAGGGATGTAATTATTAAGGGCATCCATGCGGTATTGAATTCCGGAATTCTCCCGAACGGGTAGTCCTTTGGCAAACAGGAGTTCCTTTTCAAAAATATCCTTCGGGATCTGCCCGGTTTTAGGATCTTTCAGCATGTCAAATTCGTACCTGGCCCTTTCTGTGGTATAGGAGGCTTCAACTTCCTTCTCATCTAAGCCTGAGATATGAACTGCTTTAATGCTTTTTATGTTAGGGTAATAAATAACAAGGCTAAGAATCACCAGAACGGTTAGTACTGAATAAAAGAAAGTTTTCATTTCATTAATTTATGCTCCCTGGTATAAACGGGTTTTGATACTGCCCTGGTTTCAAATTGTCTGGATCTATATACGTGAGTTTACACACAAAGGTTTCAATAAGGAAAGCTGGATACAATCACAATGCAATTTTCATGCTTCCCTAATTACCCGGTCCTGATCTTATACACACAGCAATATATTTATTAAAATAATTGCATATGTGTGTACGGATACTTATGTAAAGGCTGGTGTATTCCGCTACTATCTTGTGAATGATACGATACCTTATAACCTGGCAACTTTTCTGACATGAAATATTAGTATATCACTACCCAAATTGGAATTGTACAGCTCCTAATTATCAACTAGTATGAGCCGCCTTTGAAACGCCTTTGAGCCGTGTATGAGCCGCCCCTTTAAAGAGGCGGTACAAACACGGTGCATACCCTAGAGGAAGGCTGGTAAAGTCCGTGGTAAAATAGGTGCTGCCCATTTTCATCTTACAAGAAAGCCACTATTACCAGGCTTGCAATCCTATTGATTTACCAATTGTGTCTTATTTATGGCTATGGCTATGGCAAGGTTGCTTACTGCAACTTTCTGTAGTAATGTGTTGATAACCAACAGTTTTAAAGATCTTATATTTCACTGGAACATTCTATATATCAGATTATAAATGTGGCAGTCAATGAATATAAAAATGAAGTCATTGTATTGAGTAAATAGTAACGTCAAAAGCATTATAAAGCAGGTAGAAAAAAGGCTGCTTCATTGGAAGCAGCCTTTTTTCTAATTTTTAGAGATCTTCTGTACATGCCGGTATTTGCCGTCACTGCTAGTTATCTGAAGAATATAATTTCCCCGGGAAAGGGTGCCTATCCTGACCGAACCATTTTGATACGCCTGCTGTGCCTGGCTTATCTTTTGTCCATTCATGCCAAACAGTTCGACTGATATGTTTTTGATGCTGTACATATTTCCTGTTTTGAAAAACACTTCATCACCTGAAAAAGTTGGATAAACCAATCTGATAAAATTCTTATCGTTAGTAACGGGGTCATTGATACCTGTAATAATATTATTATCCAGGACCACAGCGTCACCTATGCTGGCCACAAATGCTCCATTACCATGTGTACCTACTAATAATGTATTGTCCTTTTGCCTGTTGACCAACGACCGGACAAGAGCCTTTTTAATCATCCCGGTTCCTTCATTGAACCATTGAGTGCTGGCCCCGGCAATGGTTGTAGTACTATATAAACCGACAGAAGTGCCTACATAATATTCAACGCCGCTATTCTTTACCACTATGGCACAACTCTGGGATGATACTGTACCCAATGCGCCATCAATTACCTGCCAGGTTGGAGTTGCAGCCGTAGCATTCCCAGTCCAGAATATATTGTTTACAGTTACCTGTTGACCACTTGAATTTACTCCATCATAGTTCGAAACGACAACAAGGACCGTATCAGGGTTTCTTGGATTGACGCTTATTCCTGCAATATAGCTTCCCTGTAACATGGAGGCAGGTGTGATAGAAACAGGTGTTGTTGTCGTATTGGTGTTGGGGTTATTCAGTCGATAAACTTTACCTGCAATAGTGCCAAAGTATAAATACTTGGTTCCATTCCTTGATTTACTGATAGACATTGCAGAAAACTCTTCGCTGGTTGGAATGGTGTTATTGACACCAGTCATATCTGTCCAACTGGAAGAAGTAACTGTTGATGCTGTTTTTGTTCTGTATAATTTGTTTTTATTGTTATAATACAAATGATCGGTTGAATCTGGATCGTTCACAAATAATGTCAGCCATTGTCCATTATCTTTTTGACCAGTGGGTGTAATGTCGTTTTGATTATAATCAGTCAGGTTAATACTATTGCCTGAAACCTGCCAGGTTAAATTGCTCCTGTATATTGCACCCTGCACCACAGTCATATACCAATATTGTTTCCATGTATTACCAGTTTTAAAGAACTGGCTCACTGCTGCTGCAGCACCATCACCTCCAGTTAACTGGATATGATCAAGACCTGTACCGGGGTTGAGATTGATATAGGTTCCATTATCCTGGGCTCCGCCAATAATAAAATCCGCTTCAGTATCCTGCTGTATGTTTACGAACTGGTATTGAATGGTTTGCAGATTTGTATTTAATGGTGTCCATGTTACTGTATCAGCCATGGTGCTGCTGGTGGTTTTGTGAATACCTCCATCATCAGCGGTGAACATTACATCGTTGCTGCCCGGGGGAAAGTAGATGCCATGGATGTCAGGATGATGATTGGGATAAATAAAATTTCCTGATGGAAAAAACCCTTTGCCATATCCCCCGACTCTCCTGAACTTCAATGCGGGATCTGTCGTTGCAAGATTGACTCTTTCTAATACGGAGCCGCCAATAAAAAGAATATTATCATTATCAGGCTTCACATTGATAGACATGTTAAAGCCACTGAATTGCGTGGTGTAAGGATCAATGCCTGCCTCGTTGTAATCAGGTTCATCCGGAACATAACTGTTTAAATTTGTCCACGTGTAGGTAGCAGAATTTCCAGTAGAAACATCAGCCCTGAATAGATCAGCTTCGGGGACCGGCACTGCATCGCTGGCTGATTTGCCATTTTTATACAGTACAAAAAGTTTGTTGTTCGTGCTATTTAAAGCGAGTACAATTCTTTCCCAGTTAGGATAGGATTGCCATCCGGGAATTGAGTCTGTCTGACCCAAGGCACCACCTGCAATTCTTTTCCAGGATCCCACATCTCCAGATGCGGATTCCCATACACCTGCAAGGCTTCTGTCAGGATTTGCTCCACTGATGGCTGCATATATTTTAGAACCATTAGATGATATTATGACATCTGACATTCCTGCTGATGCAGTAGCCGGAGAAGGACCTTCCAATACAGCCTGCCAGGTTTGACCTCCGTCTGTTGATCGCATGATTCTCCTGTGTACTGCGGCATACACATTACCATTCAATGGATGTACTGCAATCTTATGAACCAAGTCAAATGCATTATCTAACTGGTTCTCATTATTATTAAGGACGGTGAAGGACAATTTGCTCCAGCTGACACCATTATTGGTGCTTTTAAATATTCCAAATCCAAATGTTCCGTTTGATACATCCTGGGAACTGATAGGATAGAAGGCTTCTCCTGTTCCACAATACCAGGTATCAGGATTAAAGGGATCCTGGGCAATGGTTGTAGCGCTGCGAATATCATTTTCACCGGAAACAAATGTCCAGGTGGTTCCACCATCCGTGCTCCTGAATATGCCACCCGTTACCCCACCCGTGATCATAATGCTTGGATTGCGTTTATCAAAAGCAAGGGTTCTGCTTCTGCCCCCTACATTATTGGGTCCAACACTTTCATAAGTGTTTTGAGCCAGGACAGAACCTCCACGCCACAAAGCACTATTGGATTCCCTGGAAGGGATATTTCTAACTGATTCCAATTCCAATTCCCGGATATGTGCAGGAATCTTACCTGTCACAGGGTTGCTGAGCATCTTATACTCGTGTGCCATTCTTTCTGCAGTGAATTCTTCATTTTCCTCTTCCGAAGGTTGCTGTGCAGAAAGTTTTAAGGAGGATGGAAAAACAAAGTTCTTCCCGGACTTTACCATTCCCTGGCGATACAGTAAAAAAGGAGTACAGACTACCAGGAATAAGATAACCCTGGCGGCGGCTAGTTTAAAATTCATTTGGATAGTCGGTTAATAGAATAATAGTTTTGGTCGAATACAACGATTGCGAAGTGGTTTATTATCAAATCGGTCAGCCATTCTTCCTGGTGTTTATTCGATGCCATAGCAATATAAGGAATTCAAAGAAAACAGGTGAACAGATTAACTATCTGTTGAAAGATCTGTTGGCTGTTAACATTACATTAATCCTTAATCCCTGAATTTAGGTCATGGCGGTCTATCTTTGCTGTTCTTTGGATGTAAGAGGAGCTAAGAGAACATGAGTTTTGGTGAGTTATTGAATAAATATGAAAGTTCTTCCAGCCTTTTTCAATTGGCGGACAAACTTTCTTATGCCCCAAATGAGTCTGGAGGGCAAAAAATATTTTTAAAAAACTTAAGGGGAAGTTCATCCCAGTTTGTTGCAGCTTCCATCTTTCTACACCCTTCCTGCAGTCAAATGAACCATGTTTTCATTTGTAATGATGAAGAGGATGCTGCCTATTTTCATAATACCATTGAAAACCTTACACAGGCCTTAAACATACAATACTTTCCTTCTTCTTTTAAAAACAGAAAGAACTTCAGCCTTTTGAATCCTTCGCATGTTATGCTCAGGACCGAGGCGCTTTCTAAGTTTTCATCAGGTACTGGCGTAAGGGTGGGTGCTTTGGTCACTTACCCCGAAGCATTGTTTGAAAAAGTGGTCGTATCCAGGGCTATATCCTCTAATATTATCCATATAAAAACAGGAGATGAACTGGCTCTTGATGACCTGTATGCCCGGTTGGTGAATTATGGATTTGAAAGAACGGATTTTGTTTATGAACCAGGCCAGTTTGCCGTAAGAGGAGGGATTCTTGATATTTATTCCTTTGGCAATGAAAAGCCATACAGGGTCGAATTGTTTGGTAATGATGTGGATTCCATCCGAATTATAGACCCTGAAACACAATTAAGTGAAAGAAGGTTGTTACAGGTAAGTATCATTCCCAATGTTGACCTCCAGTTTGATAATGAAGAAAAAGTATCGCTCCTGGAATTTCTGCCGGAAAATACGGTGATCTGGATCCAGGACGAGGAATTGGTACGGGAAAGATTGCTTACATCTGAAGAAGACCTTGGACTTTTCCTTAACTCCTATGATCTAAAGGCGAAGACAAAAGAGTCAGAGCAGGAAGATAAGATGTTCAAAAAGGAGATCAACCTGAATGAATTTACATCAGCATCAGATTTCTTTTTACAACTCCATCAAAAGCACGCAGTCTATTTTGGTCATGCGGTTCCAGCAAATAGCCAGTATGAAATAGAGTTTCATACAAAGGAGCAACCAGCTTTTAACAGGCAATTCGAATTATTGATGAAAGACCTGAAAAGCTGGGAAGCAAGGGGATTTGAATTGAATCTGTTTGCGGAAAACCCCAAGCAGCTGGAACGCTTGTATACTATCTTCCAGGATTTGAAAGAAGAGATTCATTTTAATCCTATCGCTACTTCCATACATGAAGGTTTTATTGATGAAGACCTGAAGATCGTATGTTATACAGACCACCAGATATTTCAACGGTATCATAAATACAAGGTTAAGCAGGCATACAATAAGAATAAGGCACTGACCTTACGTGCATTGAGGGAATTACAGCCGGGCGACTTTGTAACACATATAGATCATGGTGTAGGGGTATATAGCGGGTTGCAGAAAATGGAAATAAATGGTAAGCTGCAGGAGGCAGTAAGGATCATTTATAAAGACAGTGATATTCTCTATGTCAATATCAACTCACTTCATAAAATAGCTAAATATACAGGCAAAGAGGGAACTATTCCCAAGATCAACAAGTTAGGCAGTGATGTATGGAACCGGTTAAAGGAAAAGACAAAGACAAGGGTCAAGGAAATAGCATTCGACCTGATCAAACTATATGCACAACGAAAGGCCCAGGAAGGATTTCAGCATGCACCTGACAATTATATGCAAACAGAACTGGAAGCTTCATTTATTTATGAGGATACTCCGGATCAAAGCAAGGCAACCGCAGATGTAAAAAAAGATATGGAATCTCCTTCACCAATGGACCGCCTGGTATGTGGAGATGTAGGTTTTGGTAAGACTGAAATTGCGGTCCGTGCTGCATTCAAAACTGTTTTAGATGGCAAGCAGGCTGCCATATTGGTGCCAACAACTATTCTTGCCTTTCAGCATTTCAAAACCTTTAGTGAGCGGTTAAAAGATTTTCCTGTTACGGTGGATTATGTAAATCGCTTTAAATCGTCAAAGGAGAAAAAAGATACCTATAAAAAGCTGGAGGAAGGTAAAGTTGACATCATCGTAGGTACCCATGCCATCCTGGGAAAAGATGTGAAATTTAAAGACCTTGGATTACTGATCATTGATGAAGAGCAAAAATTTGGAGTAGCACACAAAGAGAAGATCAAAACATTAAGAACGAATGTTGATGCTTTAACGCTTACGGCTACACCCATACCGAGGACCCTTCAATTCAGCCTGATGGGAGCCAGGGACCTTTCCATTATCAATACCCCGCCTCCTAACAGGCAACCAATCCAGACTGAAGTAAGGGTATACCAGGAAGATTTTGTCAGGGATGCGATTTACTTTGAGACAGAAAGAGGAGGACAGGTGTTCTTTATACATAACCGGATCCAGGGATTGGCTGAAATGTCGGCCATGATCCAGGGACTATGTCCTGACCTGAGTATTGGTTTTGCACATGGTCAAATGGAAGGGCATGAACTGGAAGAGCGAATCATGGATTTTATTGACAAAAAATATGATGTGCTGGTATGTACCAATATTGTTGAAAGTGGTGTGGACATACCTAATGTAAATACTATCATAGTAAATAATGCCCACCAGTTTGGTTTGAGTGACCTCCACCAGTTGCGTGGCAGGGTTGGAAGAAGTAACAAAAAAGCTTTCTGCTATTTATTGGCTCCCCCCATAAGTACATTGCCCACAGATTCCAGAAAACGCCTGCAAACCCTTGAACAGCATAGTGAATTGGGTAGTGGTTTCCAGATCGCTATGCGTGACCTGGATATCCGTGGTTCAGGAAATATGTTGGGTGGTGAGCAAAGCGGCTTCATGGCTGAAATCGGTTTCGAGATGTATCAAAAGATTCTCGACGAAGCCATCCGGGAATTGAAGCGAACACAGTTTAAAGAACTGTTTAAAGAAGAAATATCCAGGCAGGATGATTTTGTACAGGATTGTACAATTGATACAGACCTGGAGATACTTATTCCGGATGATTATGTGGAAAGTATTGCAGAACGGCTTTCATTATATTCCCGACTGGATAATTGCGAAACAGAGGAAGAACTGGTTGCCATGGAGCAGGAGATGGTTGATAGATTCGGACCATTGCCGCCGCAGGTGCAGGAATTATTTATAACTGTCAGAAGCCGGAAGCTGGCAGTGGAACTGGGCTTTGAACGAATGATCCTTAAAAACGATGCCCTTAAATGTTACTTTGTCAACAAGCCGGACTCTCCTTATTTTGAATCGGAGACCTTTAATGCAATTCTTCAATACCTGCAAACTGGAACAAATAAGGCAAGGTTAAAGCAGGTTGGTAAGCTTTTCATGATCGTTGTGGAGCCGGTGCATGACATGCAGGATGTGTACGGCTTTTTACAAAGAATGCATACGCAAGTGATTGCAAAGGAACCTGCGCAAGTTTAAACACTATTCACTTTTAAATATTATTCGTGCCACAGCGTAAGAAGCTTTTCTACAGAGGCTTTGATATACAATTATTATTTATTTTCTTTATTTTTAGTTTAAGAACTGCTATATCCATGAAACTGAACCGACTGCCAATCCTTTGTACCCTGTTATTTTTATCTGCTATCGCATTCGCCCAAAATAATCCCAATACCATATTTCTCAGAAACAGTACTTTAACTCCAGTTCAAAATATCAGGCAGGGCTACATGGATACTTTGAATTCAAGAATGGCGCGGTCAAACAATAAAGCACTTGTTCTTATCCAGTTTGATAAATTGCCAACAGAAAATCAACGTAAAGAACTGCTTTCTACCGGGGTCGAGCTGTTAGAATTTGTATCGGGAAATGCCTATACAGCTACCATCAATGGAAATTTAAGTGCATCTGCATTGTCGAGGGTCAAAGCGAGGTCTGTTATGGAAATCTCGCCCGAATTTAAAATGAGTGCTTCACTTGCTAAAGGTCAAATTGCACCCTGGGCAGGCAGGGTGGCTGGCACTGTAGACATTTGGGTAAGTTTTCCAAAGTCCTTTTCAATAACTGAGGTATTAGATGCTTTAAAAGCACAGAACATAGAGGTCTTATCTCTTAACAACCAGGCTTACCATATTATTGCTTTACGTATTGCAGTGAGTCGCCTCAATGAACTGGCAGCATTTCCCTTTATTGATTATGTGCAGCCAGCTCCACCTGAAGACCAGCCACTGAATTATAATGATCGTACTGCCTCAAGAACGAATCTGTTGAATGCAGCTATTGCTGATGGTGGCAGGGGTTTAAATGGCGAGGGCATTGTAGTAGGAATTGGAGATAATGCAGATATCCGGTCCCATATTGATTTCTCAGGACGTGTTATCAATCGTGCAGCTGTTACTGCTTCGGCTCATGGAATACATGTAAGTGGAACATTAGGAGGCGCCGGAATTATCAATGAATTATATCGGGGGTATGCACCTAAGGCAACCATTGTTAGCCAGGCTTTTTCAGGAATACTGACAAATGCAGGAACCTATATTAAAGATTATGGAATGGTAATCACCAATAATTCCTATGGTGATATTATTGAGTGTGATTATAATGGTTCGTATGATCTTACTTCCCGAATACTTGACCAGATGGCATTTCTGTATCCAAACCTGGAAAATGTTTTCGCTGCAGGAAATAGCGGTTCATCTTCATGTGTTCCTTATTCTAAAGGGTATAGAACGGTACTGGGTGGATATCAATCAGCCAAAAATGTATTGACGGTTGGTGCCACGGATGATTCAGGATCGATAGCTTCTTTTTCATCCCGCGGGCCTGTAAGAGATGGCCGGACCAAACCTGATATTGTTGCCATGGGTCAAAAAGTGTTATCTACCTGGAGTAATAATATCTATTCCTATAATAATGGTACAAGCATGGCAGCTCCCTCTGCTTCCGGATCCCTGGCTTTATTGTACCAGCGATACCGGCAATTAAATAATGGAACAGATCCGAAAAATGGATTAATGAAGGCACTGCTTTGCAACGGAGCCGTGGATAGGGGAAATGCAGGACCAGATTACCAATATGGTTTTGGCTGGATCAATGTGTTGCGAAGCATGGAAATGCTCGAAAACAGTCATTATATAACAGGTAATAGTATTCCTGGCACAACAAATTCTCATACCATATCTGTTCCTGTCAACACGGCTCAATTGAAGGTGCTGTTGTATTGGAATGATCCGGCAGCTTCATTAATGAGCCGGCAAACACTGGTCAATGACCTAGATCTTCAAGTGCTGGATGCATCATCGGCAACGGTATTACCTAAATTACTAGATTCCACAGTTGCTAATGTTGGGAATACAGCTTCCAATGGAGCAGATCATATCAATAACATGGAACAGGTAGTGATTGATCAACCTGCTGCCGGTAATTATACGATTAAAGTTATTCCCACAGCCATCACACAGAATTCATCCCAGGAATATTTCCTGGTGTATGATCCCATCCCAATTCAATTAAAGCTTACAGCTCCGGCAGGGGGGCAGGGCCTTGTTCCAGGAGAATTGACCAAGATCAGTTGGGAGGCGTATGGTTATTCTTCAGGAACCGTTTCTTTGGAATATTCAGCAGACAATGGGGTTAGTTGGAACAGTATTGCATCGGGTGTAGATATTAATCGTGCGTTTTATACATGGACAGTACCCAATCTACCATCCAGTAAAGGTGTAGTAAGAATAACTAAAGAGGGCTCCGGAGAATCGAATTCTACCAATTCTTTTGTTGTATTGGCTCTTCCTGTGGTTTCCCTGGCACCGGTACAATGTGAAGGTTATATTAACCTTGCCTGGACATCAGTTGCGGGTGCAACAGGTTACGAGGTAATGAAATTGGAGGGTGATATTATGAAACAAGTTGCCATTACCAATAGTACCAGTTATACTTTAAGCGGACTTTCAAAAGATAGTACCTATTGGGTTACTGTACGTTCTCTCCTGGACGGTAAGGCGGGTAGAAGAGCTTTGGCAATTTCCCGAAAACCTGATTCAGGTTCATGTAGCGGAAGTATTTCAGATAATGACCTGGAGCTGGAAGCGGTGACGGCACCGGTAACAGGAAGAAAATTTACAACTTCTGAACTATCTGCAAATACCCTAATTACCATCAGGATAAAAAATCTTGATGATGCGACTCAAACAGGTTTTGAAGCCAAATATTCAATCAATGGTGGTCCCTGGATTATGGAGAATAGCACGGCTACCATTAATAGTAATGCTACTTATTCTTTCACTTTTAATACCACAGCAGATCTTTCTTCACCGGCTACCTACTCAATTGTAACTGTAGTAAAAAATGCTGCTGGTGACCCGGTCAGTAAAAACGATACTTCCCTATTAATCGTTAAGCAATTAAACAATCAGCCAATAGATCTCGGTCATACATTCACAGATGACCTCGAATCTGCATCTTCAAAGGAATACAATGATACAACGTACGGTTTTGATGGTGCAGATCGTTATGATTTTATTCCAGGTACATCAGTAGGTAGAGCAAGGACTTATTTTAATTCTGGAATTGCTTTTTCAGGTTCCAAAGCTGTTACTATAGATGCCGACAGGGTTTATACAGCAGGAAACAAAAATTATTGGCAAGCGACTTTTAATCTGGGGGCATACGATACAACCACAAGTGATATCCGGCTTGATTTCCAATACCTGAATCACGACCAGTTTTTAAGTTCGGATAACCGGGTATGGATCAGGGGTTCTGAAAACGATCCCTGGATAGAGGCTTACAATTTGGATGATCATAGCAACCCTGGTCAATATACAAAAACGTCGAGTATTGAATTGTCTGATCTGTTGTCCACCTCAGTTCAAAACTTTAGCAAAAGCTTCCAGGTAAGGTGGGGCCAGTTTGGCCAGTTGCCGGCCACGGATAAAATGTTTGCCAACGGGTTCACATTTGATGACATCCGGCTATACAAAGTATTTAGCGACATGCAAATGAAAAGCATAGATGCACCTTTCTCTTCCAGTTGCGGATTAACCAATGCTACTTCTATAAAAGTTTCTGTTCGAAACAGTTCCACCAATGTTATTACCAATATACCGGTACGTTACCGGATCAATGCAGGTCCCTGGGTTACCGAAGTGATCCCTTCCATAGGAGCTAAGGAAACTTTACCGTTTACTTTTACAAGTACCGCAGATCTTTCCTCCTTTCAATCCTATACCATACAGGCAGTGGTAGACCTGGACAATGATAGTTTTAAGGATAATGACACGGCAACCTATGTTGTAAGGAATGCACCTGTAATCTCCTCCTTCCCTTATCTTCAAAACTTTGAAAATTCTGACGGGAATTGGTATGCAGGAGGAATAAATAGTTCCTGGGAATATGGAACTCCGGTATCCAACAAGATAAATCGGGCTGCAAGTGGAGCAAAAGCATGGAAAACCAGGTTGTTGGGGAATTATAATGATAACGAATATTCTTATTTGTACTCACCGTGCATAAATGTTACCGGGCTGGTAAATCCTACCCTGAGCTTTAGTGTTGCTATGGACATTGAAGATTGTGGTGCCAATATTTGTGATGCAGCATGGGTGGAATTTTCTGTAGACGGAATATCCTGGTATAAGCTGGGAACTACAGGAAATACAACCAATTGGTATAACCAGGCAACGGCACAGATGTGGAGTACCCAGTCGGCATTCAAGTGGCACATGGCTACTGTTCCATTACCTACAGGTGCAAGCCGTTTACGCTTGCGGTTTGTTATGAATTCAGATCCTGGGGTGACCCGTGAAGGGTTGGCCATAGATGACATACATATATATGATAATACAAGTGGTATCTATGATAGCGTAACACTTGCCGCACCTGTAATATCCAATGTTTCAGGTAGCAATTGGATTGACTTCAAATCTGGCGGAAAACTTATCGCTTCCCTATTGCCATCCGGGCAGGATTTAGGAAAAACAGCAGCACAGGTATTTATTTCCAATGGGAAGGCCAGGAATTATAACAACCAATATTATCATAACAGGAACATCACTATTAAACCGGCAAACAGGTCATTCAATGATTCAGCCATTGTGCGCTTTTATTTCCTTGATAATGAAACAGATTCCCTGATCAATGCTACTGGTTGCAACAGTTGTATAACACCGCTATCAGCCTATGAATTAGGAGTCTCTGCCTATAGCGATAAAGACACTGCCTTTGAAAATGGATCTATCTCTGATGATCAGCAGGGAACCTGGAACTTTATCCCGGCTAATAAGCTGGCTTTAGTGCCATTTGATAAAGGCTATTATGCTGAATTCAAAGTGAAGGGATTCTCGGAGTTCTGGCTGAGCCAGGGAGGTTTTGATAAAACCACTCCACTTCCGGTCAAAATGATGGATTTTCAAGTTCAGAAGGGGACAGGCTCAGATGTATTATTGGCCTGGAAAGTGGGTAGCGAATCAGAAGTGTCCCGGTATGTGATAGAAGTTGCGAGGGGCGAAGCTCAAATGCAGGCTGGTCAGTTTGAATCTATTGGTATAGTTGAAAGCCTGGGTAATACATTTCAGCAGCGTACGTATAATTTTAATGATGAAGAACCGGGCAAATTAGGCGTTCAATACTACCGGATCAAAATTATAAATGCCGATGGAAGCTATTTTTATTCAGCGATCAGGTCAATCACATTTGATCAGGCTGTGCTGTGGCGGGTGTATCCCAATCCTTCCAAAGGAATGTTCCAATTGATCTACCAGGTCAATGCCGGGGAAATTTTCGTTGCATCAGTATTTGATTCTAAAGGCAGATTGGTTTATTCAAATAAAATAAATGGTACTGGATTCATTCAAAAGTTTTCTTTGGACCTTACCTCGCCTGCTTTTGCCAAAGGGATTTATTTGCTCAGTGTCAAATGGAACAATAAGTATCAAACCTTTAAGCTGAATAAATTTTAGCAGGTTTAATCCAATAAAAAAAGCTGCCAGATCCTGGCAGCTTTTTTTATATCGTAAGGTCAATTATTCCCAGCCTTGTTTTGCTACACCAGCTTTGATAGCAGCCATCGCCTTTGCCTCATTACATAATGTGGTGAGTTTGTTTCCTTTGCCATCGTGACCCTGCACCATGTATGCGCCTTTAGCCGTTTTAGTGATCACTGCATCCTGGATAGGTACACCCTTTTCTTTGGTCTTTACGTTATAAGCTGTGAGTTGCACATCAGACATATGATTAAGTTTTTTGGTTAGTAATGTTTAAATCTACGTTTTTTCGGCAAATTGAAGGCCAAAAATGTCCCGGTAAACAGATGAGCCTGTTAGAAATTTTATGAAATTTCAGATTCTATTTTATTTTGGATAGTCCCACCATTACATTTAGGGTATTTACCCCTGAATTAGGCAATTTAAGCCCTGCATTAGATATATGTCGGACCCGAAACTGGAAATTCAGGAATAAGGGTCTTTCCTTCTTTAATTGTTTAAAGAATCCAATGGCCAGGTTATCTGAGAAAATAAAACCCCTGGCCTGTCTTGGGAGGTCTGCGGTAATATAATGAGGACCTGACCCCAGCATTTGATACAGTAAGAATCCGGGAGAAATATGTTCATAATAACGTAACCCTATATTGGATCCAAATTCAATGTCTAATGGTCGGACAGTAGCAACCAGGTTAAACTGTGGTTCAAGGTATAAAGCAAGAAAATTCTTTTTTCTTTGCTTCCCAAATTGCCAGGAAAAATCTCCTGCAAGGAAAATAGGATTATACTTCGTTTCTATATTAATCTGGTGTCCATAACCTGTAATGGCTCCTGCCGATTTAAATCTCTGAGTACTATCCTGCGCTATTGCTGTACCACATATAATGAGTAATACACTAATGACCTGAAGTTCTCTAAAGCCAAAATAATTCTTCATTTCCTGCTTTCCTGTTTGATAAAATGCGCAAACTTATTTTAAAATCTCTTCAATTTGCACCAATTCATCTGCAGAGAAATCAGGGTTCTTAATGCAATGTATCGAATCAATAACCTGGCTTGGTTTACTTGCTCCTATAATTACAGATGTGATCCTTTTATCTTTCAGCACCCAAGAAAGCGCCATTTGGGCAAGAGACTGTCCTCTATCCCTGGCCATCGTGTTCAGCCGCTCAACTTTTTGTAAGGTGGAAGGCGTTATGGCCTCTACTTCCAATGCTCCATTACCTCTGGCGCTGGCAGCCCTGGAATCGACCGGAATTCCCTTTAAATATTTATCTGTAAGAAGTCCCTGGGCCAGGGAGGAAAATGTAATACAGCCTACCCCATTTTTATCCAACACATCCAATAATTTGTCCTCCACCCATCTTTCCAACATGGAATATTTAGGCTGGTGTATTAGCAGTGGAGTGCCAAGGAAGTTCAGTATATCAATCGCTTTTTGAGTTTCTTCAGCAGCATAACTTGAGATGCCAATATATAATGCCTTTCCCTGCCTAACCATAAGGTCCAATGTCTTCATGGTCTCTTCCAATGGAGTGGAAGGATCCGGTCGATGGTGGTAAAAAATATCAACATACTCAAGACCCATACGTTTAAGGCTTTGATCAAGGCTGGCCATCAAATATTTTTTTGATCCCCAGTCACCATAAGGGCCCGCCCACATAGGCCATCCGGCCTTAGACGAAATGATCAATTCATCCCTGTAAGACAATAGGTCTCTTGAAAGTATCTTACCAAAAGTGACTTCAGCGCCTCCCGGGGGTGGTCCATAATTGTTGGCAAGGTCAAAATGTGTAATACCATTATCGAAAGCGGTATGAACAATTTCCCTGCATTTTTCAAAATCATCAATCTCTCCGAAGTTGTGCCAAAGACCCAATGATAGGGCTGGAAGCATCAAACCACTATTGCCGCAACGCCTGTATTGCATTTCATTATACCTGTCTGGATCAGGGGTATAGTTCATATTGAAGAATTATTCTCTAAAATTAACTGAAACTGATAAAGCAGTTTATTCTTTAATGGAAATTGAATGAGAATCGCCTTTTGATCATGGTAGGCTTAGACTAAGGAATGTTTAATATTATTCATAAATAAAGCCCGGAGGTTATCCGGGCTTATTACTATTAAAATGTGTTGAATGATTATACATCAATTCTTGCATACTTCGCATGGCTTTCTATAAACTCACGACGTGGAGCTACTTCATCTCCCATCAGCATGCTGAATATGCGGTCTGCTTCTGCGGCGCTTTCAATTGTTACCTGCTTTAATGTGCGGGTGCCTGGATTCATGGTCGTTTCCCATAATTGTTCTGAGTTCATTTCTCCAAGACCTTTGTAACGTTGAATGTTCACAGCGCCTTCATTCCCACCGCCCAGTTTTTCAACCAGCAGTTTGCGTTGTTCTTCATTATAAGCGTAAGCCTGTTCTTTACCTTTCTTTACCAGGTATAAAGGTGGCTGGGCAATAAATACGTATCCCTGTTCGACCATCTCTTTCATATAACGGTAGATGAAGGTCAGGATAAGAGTGGCAATGTGACTTCCATCCACATCAGCATCCGTCATAATGATCAATTTATGATAACGAAGCTTAGCCAGGTTCAATGCCTTCGGATCTTCGGGTGTACCCACGGTTACTCCAAGGGCTGTATACATATTTCGTATTTCCTCATTCTCGTAGATCTTGTGCTCCATTGCTTTCTCCACGTTCAGGATCTTACCACGCAAGGGAAGAATAGCCTGGAAACTCCTGTCACGGCCTTGTTTTGCCGTACCACCTGCCGAATCACCCTCAACCAGGTAAAGTTCGCAACGTTCAGGATCCCTGTCAGAACAGTCAGCCAGTTTACCAGGCAATCCACCTCCGCTTAAAACGGATTTACGCTGTACCATTTCCCTGGCTTTTTTAGCTGCAGCTCTTGCCTGCGCAGCTAATATCACCTTCTGAATAATATTCTTAGCTTCTCTAGGATTTTCTTCCAGGTAGGCTTCAATGACCTTGGAAACTGTTGTATCGACAATACCCATGACCTCATTGTTGCCAAGCTTTGTTTTCGTTTGTCCTTCAAACTGGGGTTCAGGAACTTTTACAGAAATAACAGCGCTTAATCCTTCGCGGAAGTCATCCCCTTCAATAGTAACCTTAGCCTTTTCGAACATGCCATTCTTATCGCCATAGCTTTTAAACACCCTGGTCAAAGAACGCCTGAAGCCAGCTACGTGGGTACCCCCCTCAATGGTATTGATATTATTTACATAAGAATAAATATGCTCATTATAGCTGGTATTGTAGGTCATAGCCACTTCAACCGCTACATTATTTTTCTCATCCCTGCCTTCTACAAAAAGGGGCTTGGGTAAAAGGCTTTGCCTACCGGCATTGGCATCCAGCATTTCCACAAATTCTACTATACCCCCTTCACTGTAAAAAGTTTTGGAATAGGTTAACCCGCTTTCGTCATCCTTTTCCCGAAGATCATTTAAGGTAATGCTCAGGCCTTTGTTCAAAAAGCTTAGCTCACGTAGGCGGCTTTCAAGGATGTCTTTGATGTATAGCGAAGTAATGAAAATCGTATCATCAGGCCAGAAATGAACTTTTGTTCCTCTCTTCTCAGATTCACCTATCTCCCTAACCGTATATTGAGGGACACCAATACGATATTCCTGTTCGAATATTTTCCCTTCACGAAATACTGTAACATGAAGTTTTTTACTCAATGCATTCACGCAACTCACACCCACACCGTGAAGGCCACCTGACACCTTATAGGAATCCTTATCAAATTTTCCACCGGCATGCAATACGGTCATTACTACTTCCAATGCAGATCTTCCTTCCTTGGTATTGATACCTGTTGGGATACCACGACCATCATCTTCAACGGATACTGAATTATCCTCATGAATGGTGACAAGGATGTTTTTACAATGTCCTGCCAGGGCTTCATCAATTGAGTTATCTACGACCTCGTAAACAAGGTGGTGTAAACCTTTAACTCCAATATCGCCAATATACATGGCAGGGCGCTTACGAACGGCTTCCAGGCCTTCTAATACCTGGATGGAATCGGCGCCATAAGAGGGCATTACTGTAGGTGTGGAAGTACTTACAACTGAATCTAAAATATCACTCATTTCAAGCTTAAATTTAAGCACCGGGGATGGTGCAGGTCCATTCTTGCAAATGTATCGAAAAAGGCCCTCATAACCAATGGAAAAGACGTTAAAAACCAGCTTTTTCCCATGGTTTCTGGTTTTCATTTTTAAGCAACCAAAAATCAATATGAACCTTGCTGCTGCGTTCTTTGTTTTTTCATTAAATTCATTGTGAATAGGGTAGGGTGATAAAGTAATTGAGAGGCCTCGATTAAATATTTTTTTGATTTTAAAAAGGCTTTTTTGATGTGCAAAACTTCCACTTTTTACCTCAGATAAAATGCTTGCATCCTTAAAGTTCAACTTAAATAATCAACCATGAAACAAAAACCTGAAGTAGTATGTTTCGGCGAAGTGTTGTGGGACGTTTTGCCAACGGGAGCTTTACCCGGAGGTGCTCCTATGAATGTTGCGTATCACCTTCAAAAGTTAGGAGTTAATACTGCAATGATCTCGAGGGTTGGTAAGGATGACCGGGGGGAACAGCTGAAAAATATTTTACGCCAAAACGGGATTTCCCTGGAATATGTTCAGGCCGATGAGCAGCATGAAACAGGGGTTGTCAATGCTACTTTCAGGCCTAATAACGAGGTTTTGTATGATATTGTTTTCCCCGTGGCCTGGGATTTTATTGAATGGAATGCTTCCATGCAAACTCTTGTGGAAGAATCAACCGTATTTGTTTATGGTAGCCTGGCTGCCCGGAATGAAACATCCAGGAAAACGCTTTTTAAGCTGAGGGAAGCGGCTCATAAAAGAGTATTGGATATTAACCTTCGTCCCCCTCATTTCAATACGGAACTGCTAGATGACCTGTTGAGGAATGCAGACATAGTAAAGTTAAATGACCATGAATTGGATTTTATTACCCAGTCGCATCATTCCCTTTCCATGATCGATGATAAGATCAGGTTTTTACAGGATAAATTCTCCATACCTGTTGTTATAGTAACAAGGGGCGGTAATGGAGCCATTCTTTGCAATGATGGAGAACTATTGAATCATGGAGGATTTAAGGTTACAGTGTGTGATACGGTTGGAAGCGGGGATGCTTTTTTGGCGGCCTTTATTTATAAATCTCTTAAAGGTGCCAGGCCAGATGAACAACTGCAATATGCTAATGCCGTGGGTGCCTTTATAGCTTCAAAACAAGGAGCTTGCCCGGAATACGGGCCGGAACAAATTGAAGAATGGATTAATGGCATTATGGTTCCCTGAGAAAGTTTTAGCAACTACCTGGCAACCCCATTCATCTTTTCAGCCATTAGCTGCCGTACTATTTTTTCAAGTTCGTAGATGCGCTTTTCCATTTCCGGCAGATTGCGGAAAATCGCCTGGCTCCTTAAAACGCTGCTATAGTCAGCCGCCGGAGATCCTGTAACAGTACCATATGGTTCTTTCATCGATTTGCTAACGCCGCTTTGGGCATTAATACGTGAACCATCAGCAATCTGGATATGGCCAACTATTCCTGCCTGTCCCCCGATCATAACATTTTTTCCAACCTTGGTTGATCCGGATATACCTACCTGTGCTGCGATTACTGTACTTTCCCCAACTTCAACATTGTGGGCTATCTGGATAAGATTATCCAGTTTGGCGCCTGCTTTAATACAGGTAGAGCCCATGGTAGCCCTGTCAATGGTGGTATTGGCACCTATTTCAACATCTTTTTCAACCAGTACATTCCCGATCTGTGGTACTTTTTTGAAGGATCCATCTGCCTGGGGCGCAAAACCAAATCCATCACTGCCAATAACTGTCCCTGCATGGAGTATCACCCGGTTTTGCAAAACACAATCATGGTAGATCTTTACCCCGGGGTGAATAAGGCAATCGTCCCCTATCTGAACATTATCCCCTAAGAAGGAATTGGGGAAGATCTTTGTATTTTTTCCTACCCTTACATTTTCGCCTATATATGAGAAGGCGCCCACGAAAACATCTTCTTCAAGTTTGGCCGAAGGAGAGATATAGCATGGTTGCTGAATTCCCTTCATTTTTTGTGTAGCCATTTCCTGGTATTTTCCCAGCAATTGAGCGAAACCTGTGTATGCATCCGGTACCCTGATCAGGGTTGGTTTTACAGGGTCTCTTAGCTCATAGTTCTCATTTACGATTGCAATAGACGCATTGGTTGAATAAAGGAAATCCTCGTATTTGGGATTGGCTAAAAAAGTAAGCTGCCCTTCCTGTGCTTCTTCTATTTTTCCAAATGAAGAAACAGTCACTTCGGCATTCCCCTCAATTCTTCCGTTCAGTAATATAGAGATCTGGGCGGCTGTAAACTGCATAGATTAAAAGTAAAAGTTCAAATTGGTTGTTCAAAGTTCAAAGTTCCGGGCATCAATAACACAAAAACGCTTTATTAATTGTTTTCTGTAAATATTTTAAACTTTTAACTTTTGTCCGCTCAGCGGAAATAGCAAAGGTAATATTTTTTGACAGGGGAGGATACTTGTTGATGGATCAGGGCATTATCCACCTTTGATATATCCGAGATGGTCCCGTCCTTGTAAAGAATCTTAATATGTTCATCGTCCGGGTTATAGGTAGTGTTCACCGCTTCACCGGTAAAAATGAAGTTTGAGGCTTCTTCCAGGGATATTTTTAACCTTTCGGCAAGGTCGGTCCGTAAGGCTTCCACCAACAGGTCGTCAAAAGGGTCTGACTGTAATTTGATCTTTATCAGTTTCCGGTCCACCAATCCCTTGCACAACCGGCCCAGCACAGGGTCAAAATGACCACACCAGTTTTTAAGTGTGCACATAACATCTGTGTCATCCAACTGGGTAAATCTTTCCAGGTGCTTGATAAAATTGCCATCAGGCTGGTGCTCTTTCAAAAAGAAATTTAGGTTTGTGGAAGCAGTTTGCAATTCTATTCCGCTGGCTATAAGTTCATTGGCCCGATCCACTATCTTAACCAGCATTTTTTCTGCTGCTACAACAGTCTTGTGCAGGTAAACCTGCCAGTACATAAGTCTTCTTGAAACCAGGAATTTCTCAACCGTATAAATAGCCTTTTCCTCTATCATCAATTCGCCTTCATGAACAGTGAGCATTTTTAATATTCTATCATAGCCGATAGCGCCCTCAATAACGCCGGTGAAAAAAGAATCACGGGTTAAATAATCCATCCTGTCTACATCCAGCTGGCCAGAAACCAGTTGGTGAAGAAACTGTTTGGGGTAGGTGCCACTGAAGATCTCAATAGCCATGGCCAGTTTGCCATTGAATTGTTCATTTAATAATTGCAATATCAGGGAGGAGATATCTTCATGGTGCACACCCTTGATGAGCTTTCTTTCCAGTGCGTGTGAGTAGGGGCCATGGCCAATATCATGGAGCAGGATGGCTATTTTGGCGCCTTGTTCTTCCTCTTTTGATATTTCTACCCCTTTATTGCGTAGTTCCGTTAAAGCCAGGCCCATTAGATGGTAGGCTCCCAGGGAATGGTGCAGGCGGGTATGAACTGCACCGGGATAGACCAGGGAAGCAAAGGCCATTTGGTGTATTCTCCGCAAACGCTGGTAGTAAGGATGGGAAATGATCTCAAATATCAGTGGATCATCTATAGTAATAAATCCGTAAACAGGGTCATTAATTATCTTCCGTACATATGCCATGAGAAACTGCTTTGTTAATAATTCCCCGCTTTAAAATTACATGCCTGTAGGGTTGTGTAAATTTGTTAGCTTGTAATGATTTTCACCGCAAAGTACGTAATGACGTAAAGGTTGTGCAAAGTTTCTTCAGGCACTTTGAGCACAACTAACTGGGGTGGTCGTTTTTGATTTACCAATTAAATAATAGGATTTACATGAGCCAGGCAAAAATTCTGTGGGTTGACGATGAAATAGAAAGTTTACAATCGCAAAAGATATTTCTGGAAAACAAGGGCTACCAGGTGCAAACCCTTACTAATGGCTTTGATGCCATTGATTATATAAAGGAAAATGTTGTTGATGTAGTATTGATCGATGAATCCATGCCCGGTATAACCGGCCTGGAAACCCTGGCCAAGATCAAGGAAGTGAATGCCCAGATACCCGTGGTGCTTATAACCAAGAACGAAACCGAGAACCTTATGAATGAGGCTATTGGCAGCCAGATATCTGACTACCTGATCAAACCGGTGAATCCTAACCAGGTATGGCTTTCCCTGAAAAAGATCATTGACAACCGAAGATTAGTAGCTGAAAAAACAACCACGGCCTACCAGCAGCAGTTTCGGAATTTGTTTATGGCCCTGAATAGCAGCCCTGACTTTAATGAATGGATGGGGATCTATAAAGAGTTGGTGCATTGGGAACTCAGTCTTCAACGCAGTGATAGTCCCGAAATGCAGGAAGTATTCCTGACACAGAAAAATGAGGCGAATACTGAATTCTTTAAATTCATTTCCCGTAATTACCTGTCGTGGATCAAAGAAAAAGGGGGAAGTAAGCCTGTGATGTCACATACCCTGATCCGTGAAAAGGTTTTGCCTGCAGTGGAAAAGGGCGTATCTACTTTTTTTGTGCTGATAGATAACCTTCGTTTCGACCAGTGGCGCACCATTATGCCCATTTTCCTGGAAAGCTTCAGGCTGGTGGAGGAAGATACTTTCTATAGCATTTTGCCAACAGCTACTCATTACGCCCGTAATGCCATATTCGCGGGTATGCTACCTATTGATATTGAAAAGAAATTTCCCCAGCAATGGAAAAACGATGATGAGGAAGGCGGTAAAAATTTAAGTGAGGAGGAATTCTTCAAGGCTCAATTGAAATCAATGGGAGAGGAGCAGCTCAGGACTTCGTATACAAAAGTCCTCAACAACCAGGCTGGCCTGGACCTTGTCAATAATGTCCATAACTTATTGTCAAATGATCTGAACGTGATCGTTTACAATTTTGTTGATATGCTCTCTCATGCCCGAACAGAAATGGAAGTGCTGAAAGAACTGGCGGGTGATGAAGTAAGTTACCGAAGTATTACAGCTTCCTGGTTTGAACACTCCCCGCTGCACCAGGCATTAAAGAAGATCGCTGATAAAAATGTAAAGATCATCCTGGCCACAGACCATGGCAGTGTGCGGGTGAAAACACCTGTTAAAGTGATTGGTGATAAGCAAACAACCACTAACCTGCGGTACAAACATGGACGCAATCTTAATTATGACCCAAAGGAAGTGTTGGCTTTCCGTGAACCCAAAGATGGTGGCCTTCCATCACCAACCATCAATTCTTCCTACATTTTTGCCGGGGAGGATGTTTTCCTTTGCTATCCCAATAATTACAACCATTATGTCAATTATTACCGGAATACATTTCAGCATGGTGGAATCAGCCTGGAGGAGATGATCGTCCCGGTCATTCATATGGTGAGTAAATAGCTGGTTTTCGTAGATGTAAGGATTAACTTTTAGTTTTTACTTTTGCCTTTCCATGAAATATACACAGAATACACTCGATAAGATTGAAAAGGTGATCGAAGAAATGGGCTACATCATCCGTTATGAAAGAGGCACCTTTCAAAGCGGGTTTTGCATTCTGGAAGATAGAAAGGTGGTTGTCCTGAATAAATTCCTGCAACTGGAAGGTCGTATCAACACACTTATTGAGCTCATTCCACAATTGAAGATCGATGCAGGTGCACTATCCCCTGAAAGCAGGAAGGTATTTGATGATATTATGGGTCGTTACCATGCAGGAAAAGGAGAGGAAGAAAATTTAAGCAATAATCAATAGCGGATTGAAGATGAATCTGTAAACACTGTCCTGTGCAACATTGTCCCCCTTTAAAAATAACATTTCTTGGCACCGGAACCAGTAGCGGAGTTCCAATGATAGCCTGCGATTGCGAGGTATGTTCTTCCCCCGCAAAAGAAGACAAGCGGCTTCGAAGCAGTATCCTGGTGCAGTCAGCACGTACAACCATCGTAGTGGATACGACACCCGATTTCAGGATCCAGATGCTAAGGGAAAATATTAAAACACTGGATGCCGTTCTGTTTACTCACCCTCATAAAGACCATATTGCGGGACTGGATGATGTAAGGGCGTATAATTTTTTCCAGGAACAGGCCATGCAGGTCTATGCCAACCAGATGACCATTGATGCCCTCATGCGGGAATTTGCCTATGCATTTGCAGATAAAAAGTATCCCGGTGTTCCCAACCTTGAATTGAACACCATTGATATGGAGCCTTTTACTATAGGTGATATTCCTATTACACCCGTGTTGGTATGGCACCTGAAAATGCCTGTATACGGATTTCGCTTTGGGAAGTTTACCTATATCACGGATGCCAATATGATCGAGGAAGCTGAAATGGAAAAGATCTGGGGTAGTGAAGTGCTGGTATTAAATGCACTTAGAAAAGAAAAACATATCTCACATTATAATCTCAATGAGGCAGTTGAAATGGTTGACAAACTTCAAATTCCTAAAGGGTATTTTACCCATATTTCCCACCAGTTGGGGCGTCATGCAGAGGTAGAGTTCCTTTTGCCTGAAAACAGGCACCTTGCTTATGATGGATTGGTCATTCATGTCTGATGCAGCTTTTATCATACCAACTATTCGATTACATTTGTCACCCTTAACACGATTGCTACATGAATTTTGAACCCGACGAAATAACACTCCAGGTGGCCCATACGGCCCGCGACTTTGCCCGCCAACACATTAAGCCGCATGTGATGGAATGGGATGAAAGCCAGGAATTTCCCATACAGTTATTTAAACAATTAGGCCAGTTGGGAATGATGGGTGTATTGGTGCCGGAACAATACGGAGGCGCAGGCCTTTCCTATTTTGAATACAAAACCATTATTGAAGAAATAGCTAAAGTGGATGGCTCCATTGGTTTAAGTGTAGCTGCCCACAATTCCTTATGCACAGGTCATATCCTTTTGTTTGCCAATGAAAAACAAAAGCAACATTACCTGCCAAAACTTGCGACTGGTGAATGGCTGGGAGCCTGGGGCTTAACAGAGCCTAATACCGGTAGCGATGCAGGAAATATGAAATGCACTGCAGTGAAAGATGGGGATAACTGGATCTTAAATGGCACTAAAAACTGGATCACTCATGGACGCAGTGGTGATGTTGCCGTGGTTATCTGTCGCACAGGCGAACCACGGGAAAAGAATAATGCTACCGCATTTGTTGTGGATAGAGGAACAGCCGGATTCAGTGGAGGAAAAAAAGAAAATAAGCTGGGCATGCGTGCCTCTGAAACTGCTGAAATGATCTTCGAAAATTGCGTTATTCCCGATGCCAACCGATTGGGAGAAGTTGGGGAAGGATTCAAGCAGGCCATGAAGGTCCTGGATGGCGGAAGGATATCCATAGCCTCCCTTTCGCTGGGAATAGCCAAAGGGGCATTTGAGGCTGCAGTTCAATATGCGCAGGAGCGCCAACAGTTTGACAAACCTATTGCTTCATTCCAGGGCATCTCATTCAAATTGGCTGACATGGCCACTGAGATCAAGGCTGCAGAACTGTTGACGCTGAAAGCCTGTGACCTGAAGAACAGACATGAGCCAGTGACTGAAGTGGCTGCAATGGCTAAGTATTATGCCAGTGAAGTAGCAGTGAAAGTCTCCAATGATGCCGTACAGGTGTTTGGAGGTTATGGTTATACAAAAGATTTTCCGGTAGAGAAATTTTACAGGGATTCTAAATTGTGTACCATTGGAGAAGGTACCAGTGAAATACAAAAACTTGTCATTTCGAGGGAAGTATTGAAAGCCTGAGTAATCAATAATATTTGGAGCCCTGGCGTATCCATCGCCAGGGTTTATTTATTTTACTTCCTGCATCTGCACCAACTTATGGTAATAACCTTTTTTCTCTAAAAGCTGTTCATGCGTTCCCCTTTCCACTATAACCCCCTTTTGCAACACGATGATCTCGTCGGCATGCCTGATCGTGGAGAGCCTGTGAGCGATAACAATTGAAGTACGGTTCTCCATCATTTTATTGATGGCATCCTGCACCAGCCTTTCACTTTCTGTATCCAACGCTGATGTTGCTTCATCCATTATCAGTATAGGTGCGTTTTTGTAAATGGCCCGTGCAATGGTAAGTCGTTGCCGCTGACCACCGCTTAACCGCATTCCCCTGTCACCGATCATAGTATCGTAGCCTTCTTCCAGTTCAGCAATAAAATTATGTGCATTGGCGGCCTTTGCTGCAGCAATAGCTAAATCTCTGTCTGCTATCGTATTCCCAAAAGTGATATTGTTAAGTACGGAATCATTAAAAAGGATGGCTTCCTGAGACACAATGGCCATTAGTGACCGCAGGTCATGAACCTTAAAATCCCTGAGGTCCGTATCATCTAAAAGTATGGAACCTTCAGTAACATCATAAAAACGGGGGATCAGGTCAGCCAGCGTGGATTTGCCGGCACCACTTTCACCCACCAAGGCAATCATTTTTCCCTTTGGAATGGAAAGGTCAATATGGTGCAAAACATTCTCCTGCATATAGGAAAACCCCACATTTTTTAAATGAATGGCACTGTTGAATGCATGCACAGGTAAGGCATTTTCTTTCTCCTGGATCTTTTGTGGTTCGTCCAAAATGTTCAATACCCGCTCACCCGCCACAAGCCCTCTTTGCAGGTTAGTGATAGCAACAGAAATGTTTTTTACAGGATTAATGATCTGGTAATAAAAACCGATATAGGCAATGAATGCCGATGCAGTCATATTACTTCTTCCTTCCAATATCAGGTAACCGCCATAAATAATGATCACAACGATCACAGTCACTCCAAGAAATTCAGATAATGGGGAAGCAAGTTCCCTCTGGTTGGTAATAGATTTGGTGGTACGCGCCAGCTTGTTGCTTTCTACCAGGAATTTCCTGTTTATAAAATTTTCAGCATTAAATGCTTTAATGATACGGATCCCACTGATAGTCTCTTCAGAAAGGTTCAATATGGTACCAAACAGGCTTTGTCCCAGGTGGGATTTCTTTCTCAACCTTTTAGATATGGATGATATGATCAGGCCTGAAACAGGGAAAAAAACCAGCGTAAAAAATGTAAGTTGAGGAGACAGGTAAAACAGGAAGGCAAATGTGGCTATCACTACAAGGGGGTCGCGGAAAAGTGTCTGTATAGCGCTCACCACAGTTGTTTCTATCTCACCCACATCATTACTAATGATGGACAGTAGGTTCCCTTTTTTCTGGGTATGAAAAAACTGTAGTGATTGTGTGCTGTAACGATGAAAAAGGTCTTCCCTGATCCGTTTCACCAGGTTTACCCGCATCCTGGTCAATACTTTCTGGCTTAAGAACCCAAAAAGGTTTTTAAGAAAAACGAATAAAAGCATGACTGCGCATACATAAGCCAGGACACTGATCTTGCTGGTGGTTTGAATGTAGTAATTCAGGTTATAATAAAATGCTGCCTTAAAATACTCCGCTGATAAATGGAAGGGAGGCAGGGAAGTCACCACTACCTGCTTCCTGGTTTCAAATAATACATCTAGCAAGGGAATGATGAGTGCAAAATTGAGAAGGCCGAAAATGATGTAAAAGAAAATATAAATACAATATTCAGGGATATAGTGTCTATAGGGTTTGGAAAATTGTAAGAGCCGGAAGAAAATTTTCATGAAAGCTGTGCTGTTATTAATTATATACTTTTGCAAAATACGTGAAAAACCTGCTGTGCTGGCTCAAAGCGTGTTAATATAAATAAATGGAATGCCCCTGATCAGTATCATTACCGCCATACATAATGGCTTAGCATTTAACCAGCTCTTTTTCGAATCACTCTCAAAATACACTGTACACCCATATGAGTTAATCATAGTAGATAATGCCTCTACTGATGGCAGTCGTGAGTATTTCCAGGATGCTGGAGCCATTGTTATTTGCAATGAAGTAAATTACTCCTATCCTTATTGCCAGAACCAGGGCATCTCTGCGGCCAGGGGAGATTACCTGTTCTTTTTAAACAATGACCTGATTTTATCTCCCAAATGGGATTCGATATTGATTGAAGTTTCTGAGCGCCACCAGGTGGATGTTCTTTCAGCCTCAGGTATTGAGAACCTGGGTAATAAAAAGGATACACAGAAAATAGACAGGAAATGGAAGCGCACAAAGAATCCATTAATGGCTTTTGGCTTTGGAAGGAGGAACCTGGCCTTTATGCACAGGCTGATGTATGGCAACTGGGAAAAATTTTGTGCTTCAAGGTTTCAGAGGTATCATTGGGATATTGTGGAAGGCATTGTTGGCAATAATGTCATGATCACCAGGCATGGCCTGAACCTTGTAGGTCTTTGGGATGAACGTATGCAGGAAGCCGATTTTGACCTGTTCATGCGCACAAAGACCAGGGCGCAAACCCACAAGGATATCAAACCTTGCCAGATAGCCCTTGGTGCCTTTATTCATCATTATGGCAAGATGACCTTAAAATATGCTGTTAAACGCAAGCCATTTGCCGATCAGCAAAATCTTATCAGCTTATATGATAAGTGGACAAAACAGCAGATCGACGAATTGCATCCCGATAACAGTACCATTAGAAAAAGATAAGTTATGCAGGAAAATAAAAGACAGAAGCAGATTGGCGGATTGATCAATGAAGAATTGGCGACCATCTTCCAGCATCTTGGTTTGAATATCATTGATGGTGGAATGGTATCCATATCATCAGTTAAAATAACCCCGGACCTGTTAGAAGCCAGGGTTTACCTGAGTATTTTTAACGCAAAGGATAATAAAGCGGCGCTTAAGAAGATCGAGGACAGGGCCTGGGAAGTAAAAAAAGAACTGGCAGCGCGTGTTAAACACCAACTCCGCCGGATTCCTGAAATGAAATATTTCCTTGACGACACCCTTGATCATGTTTTCAAAATGGAAGAATTATTCAAGCAGATCAAGAAAGAGGAAGGTGATAAACCTGAAGGGGATAATCAACCAACCAAAGAATAATCAATATTTCAACAACTGAAAAGACAACCTCAAAACCTCCCAAAGCAGTGAATTTTCTTTTTGCCTGGAGATATTTTAAAGCAAAGAAAACTACCAATGCCATCAATGTTATCTCATGGATAAGCATCCTGGCCATTGTGATCGGCACTGCTTCCCTTATCCTTGTGCTAAGTGTTTTCAATGGTTTTGAGGGGCTGGTAAAATCATTGTATTCCTCTTTTTACCCGGATCTGAAAATTTCTCCTGCTTCTGGAAAAGAAATGGTGTTGACACTTGAGCAACTTCAAAAATTAAGATCGGTCAAGGGTGTACGGAATGTCTCCCTGGTAGTGGAAGAAAAAGCCCTTTTAAAAAACGGTGATTACCAATCTATCATAAGCTTAAAGGGGGTAGATGATAATTATACAGCCGTCACGAATATCCGGGACCAGATCGTAAAAGGAGATTTTAATACAGGAACAGCTGATGATGCCTTACTGGTATTAGGTGCTGGCATTGAAAGTGCTGTAGGCGTGCAGACAGACAGGAACCTGGTACCCCTGGCCATTTACCTGCCCCGGAAGGGCGAGGTCAGTTTGTCCGACCCTTTCAAATCATTAAGTGTTGATACTATCAATACTTCCGGAACTTTTTTGATCCAGCAGGATTTTGATAATAAATATGGATTGACCAACCTGGCCTTTGTAAAAAAAATGCTGGGCATGGGGCCTGACACTTATGGAGGAGCCGAAGTGTCCATTAACAATAATTTGAATGCGGACGGCATCCAGGATGCTGTAAAAAAACTTCTTGGTAAAGAGTATGTGGTTCAGAATCGCTATGAGCAAAATGCCAGCTTGTTTTCTGTGATGCAGGTAGAAAAATGGATGATTTATGCCATACTTTCTCTTATCCTGGTGGTGGCAGCTTTTAATATGATCGGTGCGCTGACCATGCTGGTGCTTGAAAAAAAGCAGGATATCAGTGTGTTACATGCGCTGGGAGCCGACCGTTCCTTTATACAGCGTATTTTTCTTACCAGTGGATTATTGCTGGCTTTTTTAGGTGGGGGAGCCGGCATGTTGTTAGCCTTCCTGATTGGTACAGCACAAACGAAATATCACCTGGTACCACTGGAGGGTAATACCTTCATGGTCAATTATTTTCCTGTAAAAATGGTATATACCGATTTTATCCTGGTAAGTGTAACCGTAATTGTGATCGCCTTGATTGCCTCATATATCCCTGCCAGGAAAGCTGCTTCCCAGCAGTTCATTTTAAGAAGTGAATAAATTCACCCCATTACTATTGTTTAATAGTCCCCTAAAGTTTCAGGTAATTGGGCAAGAGCGGTCTTTAATTGTTCGTCATTAGGAGCAACGCCATGCCAGTTGTGGTCGTTTTCCATAAAGTCAACGCCTTTACCCATTATGGTTTTCATAATAATCGCAATGGGTTTGCCCTTTCCCGTCAATGACCTGGCTTCCTCCAAAGTTTTTACCACATCATCCATATTATTACCATCCATTTCCAGGGTGTGCCAGCCAAAAGCTTCAAATTTCTGTTTAATGTCCCCAAGGTCATTCACTTTATATGTTGGCCCGTCTATCTGTTGTCCATTCCAGTCAATGGCAGAAATCAGGTTATCAACATGATGGTTAGGGGCAAACATGATGGCTTCCCAGTTTTGACCTTCCTGTAATTCGCCATCACCATGCAAAGAATATACGATGGTCTGTTCATTATTCAATTTCTTTGTCAGGGCGGCTCCAATGGCCACACTCATTCCCTGGCCCAGGGATCCCGAAGCTATGCGCACTCCAGGTAAACCTTCATGCGTGGTGGGATGTCCCTGTAGCCTTGAATCGAGCTTACGGAAAGTAGCCAGTTCAGCCACATTGAAATAGCCGGATCTTGCCAGGACCGAATAAAATACCGGGGAGATATGCCCGTTGGACAAAATAAATACATCCTGCTCACGTGCATCCATATCAAAAACTTTAGGGTCATGCTTCATTTCTTTAAAATACAGTGCTGTAAGAAAATCAGCGCAACCCAGTGACCCACCAGGGTGACCGCTGTTGGCACCATGTACCATTCTTAATATATCTCTCCTTACTTGTGAAGCTGTTTCAACTAGACTTGGCATAAAAATTTATAACTTATTGTCCTGGTTACCAGGTATGCTGGCAATCCGAGTTGCAAATGTGCAACCTTTTTATTAAAAACTGTTTTGCTTAACTCATTACCTTTGACATCCCTATACCAGGATTCACATAAAAATTGTGGGGCTTAACTGATGGAACCTATATTTACACACCTAAACCCTGCTGAATGCTAAATGTGCTATTGACAGGAGTTGTTTCTTTCATGATCACCTTCGTAGCGTTACCTGCTATAATCAGGGTAGCAGACGAAAAAAAATTGTTCGATCTGCCAGATGAAAGAAAACTCCACACTAAAACCATAGCATCCCTTGGAGGCGTTGGCATTTTCCTGGGTTTCTTTATTTCCACCCTTTTACTGATCTCAAATAAGGACAATATTCCTTTTCAATATTTTTTTGCCTCTGCGCTGGTGATCTTTTTCCTGGGCCTGAAGGACGACATTCTTATTATTTCAGCCACTAAAAAGTTCCTGGGCCAATTGCTTGCAACCTCTATTCTTGTTCACCTGGCACATATCCGAATTGATAGCATGCATGGCTTCCTGGGAGTATACCAATTGCCTGAAATGGCAAGTATTTTCCTTTCCTACGCTACTATCATAGTTATAATCAATGCATTTAACCTGATTGATGGGGTGGACGGATTGGCGGCATGCCTGGGAGTAGTTTCTACAACGGTGTTTGGCATTTATTTCTTTATGGCAGGACTAATAGCCTATTCCATGCTTTCTTTTGCCATGACTGCCAGCCTGTTAGCATTTTTGTATTTCAACTATCACCCGGCCAGGATCTTTATGGGCGATTCAGGTTCCCTGCTCCTCGGGATGGTAAACGCAATCCTGGTGATCAAATTTATCAGCGCTGCAGATGCCAAGGGTGTTATATTACCGCTGACATCATCTGTAGCTATTGGATTTTCCATATTGATCGTACCCCTGCTCGATACGCTAAGGGTTTTCAGCATACGTATTTTTAATGGTCGTTCTCCCTTTTCCCCGGACCGGAACCATATTCACCACTTATTGCTCGATAGGGGGCTCAATCACAGTAGTGTAACTCTTTCCTGCGTAGGATTGAATATAGCTTTTATAGCTTTGGCCTTCCTGGGTCGTTCCATGGGCTCCACTTTGTTACTCGCCGCCATGATTACTGGCTGGTTTGCATTGATCGGGGCATTGATCTACGTATGGAAGACCAAGCCGCAATTAGTGTTGGTACAAACTGGTACTGATCATAAACCACAGATTTCTTCCAAGGTGGTTTCCATAACAAATGAGGCTGCCGTGGCCAGGCAATAGTTCAAAGAGTTGATCAAAAATCTCTATCCTTTATTAGATTTGCGCTACAAAATTGAAAGGAATGTCAGCAGAAGAAGTGTCGTTAACGCTTGAAGTAGCCGAAGACTCGATGAAAAAGGCTATTAGTCACCTGGAAGCAGAATTAGGAAAGATCCGTGCAGGTAAGGCCAATCCCCAAATGCTGGAGGGGATTGTGGTGGATTACTATGGTTCTCCTACTCCTATTGGCCAGGTTGGTAATATCAGTGTCCTGGATGCCCGCACATTAACCATTCAGCCCTGGGAAAAGAATATGCTTCAGCCCATTGAAAGAGCAATCATTAACTCCAACATAGGCATTAATCCCCAGAACGATGGTGTGATCATCCGTCTCTTTCTTCCTCCTCTTACAGAAGAACGCCGCAGGGAACTGGTAAAAAGAAGCATGGGTGAAGGCGAACATTCGAGGATAGCTATTCGTAACATCCGTCGTGATGCCATCGAAAGCATTAAAAAAGCCCAGAAGAATGGCCTGAGCGAGGATGCTGCTAAAGATGCTGAGGCAGACATCCAGGTAGTTACAGATAAATATATTGCCCTGGTAGATAAACACCTGGCAACGAAAGAAAAAGAAATAATGGTGGTCTGAATTATTGAAAGGCCTGCAGTTTTAATGTTCCTCACAGCTAATTATAAACTGTAGGCCCTATTTATTGGCCAGGTATACTCCCCCAAGGATGATTCCCAGGCAACCTACCTGTATCAAAGTAACATTTTCATGATCAAGGATGCCCCAAAGTATGGAGACTATTGGAATGGCATAAGTGACCAACGAGGCAAATAATCCCCCGGCATTTTTTATTAATCCATAGAACAATACCGTAGCAACAGCACTTCCAACCACGCCCAATAAAACCGATGCTGCAATGGACCATTGTGCGCCTTCATCAAATCGGGCAATGACAAATACATTTTGCTGCCAGGCAATGATGCCTGCTGGTATTGAAAGAATGGCCAGGGAAACAGTGGCCATTTTCAATGGATCTACTTCTTTCAGGTAATGGCTCACTATGTTCACATTTAATCCGTAAAAGAAAGTAGCAAGCAGTATCAGTAATGTATAGCCTAAATTAACCGCACTAACCGATCCTTTAGAAATACTTAAGATCAATAGTCCTATAAATCCTATTAATACACCTGCTATCTTTCGGTTGGGCATTTTGGCCTTAAAGAACAGTATTCCGATGATGATCACAAAAAGCGGTGTGAGCGAGTTCAATATGCCTTCCATTGAACTTTCAATATGCTCTATCGCAATGGCAAAGAGAAAGGCAGGGAAGAAATTGCCCAATAAACCGGAAGTTATTACAAGGGGTAATTTTTGCCTGGGAATCTTTGAAATATGAAATACTGCAAACGGTATAAAGACAAAACCTGCTGAAAAGATTCTTAATGCACCTATTTGAATGCCGGTAAGGTTTTCAGACCCTTTTTTCATTAAAATGAAGGAACTGCCCCAGATCAACGAAAGCAGGACGAAGATTCCCCAGCTCCTTAATTTTTGTGTGGTCATAATTCTAATTGGCTCATTCTCCTGAAACAAGCATGCGGAGAATGAGTTTGCAAAAGTGCAGAAGGATTACATTTGAATACAATAAATATTTTTCATGAGCCGGTTAACAGACATAAGTACTAAAGCGCCTAAAGATCTTGATAAAGAAAAGATAAAGGGAGAAACTGCCAAACTCATTAAGCGCTTTGATGAACTGCAAAACTTGTTGTATGCTGAAAGCAAACATGCTGTATTGGTAATACTGCAGGGCCTGGATGCCAGTGGTAAGGATGGTGTGGTCAGTAAAGTATTTGGCCAATTGAACCCACAGGGTGTACAGGTGAAATCTTATAAGGTTCCTTCGGAAGAGGAATTAAAGCATGATTTCCTTTGGCGTATCCATAGGAATGCACCCGAAAAGGGGATGATCCAGATATTTAACCGGAGCCAGTATGAAGATGTGCTCGTCACCCGTGTTCATGGCTGGTGCGATGATGAAACGGCTTTCAAACGCTTTGATGCCATTAATAATTTTGAGCAATTGCTCACTGTTCATAATAATACCCTGGTATTTAAATTTTACCTGCACATATCTCCTGAAGAGCAACAGGAAAGATTTAAGGAAAGAATGGAAGATCCACGCAAACAATGGAAATACAATAAAAGGGATTTTGAAGAAGCCGCAATGTGGGAGAAATACATGAATGCCTATGAAGATGTTTTTCAGAATTGTAATGTTATTCCATGGACCATTGTCCCTGCAGATCAGAACTGGTACAAGGAATATGTTATAGCCAAAGAAGTGGTAGAGGCTTTAACCAGGCTGGATATGAAATATCCACAAATCCAGGAGGAAGTCAAATAAACTATCCAATTACCTTAAATTAGCTAAACAAAAAACTAACTATTATGGGATTTGCAAAAGAATTCAGGGAATTTGCACTTAAAGGCAATGTTATAGACCTTGCCATTGCAGTAATCATAGGTGCTGCATTTGGTGCTATAGTTTCGTCACTGGTAGATGATGTGATCACACCGCTTCTTTTAACTCCTGCTTTAAAAGCTGCCCATGCTGAGGACCTGGACAAGCTCACCTGGGGCGCTGTTAAATACGGCAAGTTCCTGGCTGCAGTCATAAAGTTTTTGTTGGTAGCCATGGTTTTATTCCTGATTATCCAGGGAATCAATAAAATGAAGCGTAAGAAAGAAGAAGTTGCCCCTGCACCTCCGGAATATTCCCTGCAGGAAAAACTCTTAATGGAGATCAGGGATTCATTGAGGAAATAACTATACCTGGTCCTGATTGGGCTATAAATCGTATTTTTGACGAGTCCCGTTTATTAACGGGACTTTTCTTTTAAATATTGACCGTGAGTACTTACCAGATAAAGCTAGACCAGTTCGAAGGCCCTTTTGACCTCCTCCTTTTCTTCATTGAAAGGGATGAACTGGATATTTATAATATTCCCATCACAAAGATCATTAATGACTTCCTGGATTTTATTCATTCACAGGAGTCCCTGAATATTGAGCTCTCCAGTGAGTTCATCCTTTTCATATCCACACTGATGCGCATTAAGGCTAAAATGTTGCTGCCTAGGAAGGAAATAGATGCACAGGGCAACGAGATCGACCCCAGGCAGGAACTGGTGGATAAGATCCTGGAGTATAAAAAATATAAGGAAGTATCCGCACGCATGGCCGAAATGGAAGCCGACAGGATGCTGATGATCAAAAGGGGCAATATTCAAAAGGAACTTTCTTCAATAGGTGAAGAAGCCAGCGAAGGAACCGAAGTACAAACCATTACCATGTTCAAGCTGATGAAGGCCTTTGAGCGGGTGATGCAACGCTACCACGACCGGTTCAATAAACCAATGCATACTGTCGTGCGTTACAATTATTCTATCGAACAAAGCAAGACTGACCTGATATCCAAAGCTCAAAGTGAAAGAACACTTTCTTTTGAAAGAGTTTTTGATGCCATTGAGAACAGGGTACAGGCCATTTTCATATTTCTATCCATGCTGGAACTGGTGCAGGGAAAGTTTCTGCGCATCATGATTGGTGAAGGCAAGAATAATTTCATTATTGAGTACAACGAAGCAGAAGAGGGTCTTACTGATGAAGAGCATATGAGACTGTTGTAGTTGGCAAAGGTATAGGGTTGACAGGTTAACAGGTTGAAAAGGAAGAAAGGCAAAAAGAAAAATTTGCCTTAGATCAATAAAACTCCTAAGCTATAAAATTAAACACCATAGAAAGATTGGTAACATTTAATTGTAGTCTTTTACCTAAATAATTGGTCTCTGACCTAAAACAAACTGGAATCTAACAGGTATGTTTTAAGGAACCAGAAACAAAAAACTATAAACTATAAACAGTCGATGTTTCTTTGACCAGATCTCTAACCGCGTCTGCTATGCCCTGTGCGTCATAGCCACATTCGCGATGCAGGTCTTTCAATGTGCCATGTTCAACAACCCGGTCTGGGATACCCAATATTTTCAGGTCGTTCTTATAACCATGCTCAGTGATAAATTCAGCGACAGCGCTTCCAAAACCACCAACAATAGTTCCATCTTCAACGGTAATAATTTTCGAATAACCCTGTAGTGCCTCATGCAATAATTCTTCATCCAGTGGCTTAGCAAAGCGCATGTCAAAATGCGCCGGGGTAATACCATCATGGCGTAGATCACGGATAGCAGCTGCTGCAAAATTACCTGGATGCCCAATGGTGAGGATAGCAATGTCTTTTCCATCCCTTAATTTCCTTCCCTTACCTATCTGTATTTCCTCGAACGGTTTCTTCCATTCCGGCATTACACCTTCACCACGCGGATATCTGATAACGAAAGGAAGTTTTGTACTATCCAGTTGTGCCGTGTACATCAGGTTGCGCAACTCCTGCTCGTTCATTGGAGCAGAGATGATCATATTGGGAATGCACCTGAAATAGGCAATGTCGTAGGCCCCATGATGCGTAGGCCCGTCTTCACCAACCAATCCGCCACGGTCCAGGCAAAAGACCACTGGCAGTTTTTGAATGGCGACATCATGAACCACCTGGTCAAAGGCCCTTTGCATAAAGGAGGAGTATATGTTGCAGAAAACCTTCATCCCCTGTGTAGCCATGCCGGCACTCAGCGTAACGGCGTGTTGTTCGCAGATACCCACATCAAAAGCCCTGTCAGGCATTTTCTCCATCATGAATTTAAGGGAAGAGCCTGAAGGCATGGCGGGTGTGATACCAAATATTTTTTTATTCTGTTCCGCCAGTTCAATTATGGAATATCCAAAGACATCCTGGTATTTGGGAGGCTGTGGAATATCATATTTCTTTTTAAAGATCTCACCGGTGATCTTATCGAAAAGGCCTGGTGCATGCCATTTGGTCTGGTCCTTTTCAGCCAGGGCATACCCTTTTCCTTTTACGGTGATAATGTGAAGCAACTTAGGCCCTGGTATGCTACGCAGATCTTTTAGTGTATCAACCAGTTTCGTGATATTGTGGCCATCTATTGGGCCAAAATACCTGAAGTTGAGGGCTTCAAACAGGTTGCTGCTTCGTGTCACCATTCCCTTAATGCCGGCTTCCAGCTTGCTGGCCATATCCCGGGTAAAACGTTTGCCCACCGGCAGCTTGCCCAGCAGGTTCCAGACATCATCCCTAAGTTTATTATAAGTTGGGGAGGTAGTTATATCAGTCAGGTATTCTTTTAAAGCGCCCACATTTGGGTCAATGCTCATGCAGTTATCATTGAGTATCACCAGCATGTCAGCATCAGTGACTCCCGCATGGTTCAGTGCCTCAAAGGCCATCCCAGCCGTCATGGAACCATCACCAATAATGGCTACCGATTTGCGGTCGGTTTCACCCTTATACTTTGCTGCCATGGCCATGCCTAGAGCAGCAGAAATGGAAGTGGAGGAATGTCCTACTCCAAATGTATCATATTCACTTTCCGATCTTTTAGGAAAGCCGCTCAGCCCTTTGTATTTCCTGTTGCTGATGAAATTATCTCTTCTGCCTGTTAGTATTTTATGACCATAGGCCTGGTGACCCACATCCCATACCAGTTGGTCGTAAGGCGTATTATAGATATAGTGGAGGGCTACACTGAGTTCCACCACGCCAAGGCTGGCTGCAAAATGTCCTCCATGCACACTGACCACGTCAACAATGAATTGACGCAATTCATCACACACCTGGTGTAATTGCTCCTTGGGAACCTTTTTCAGGTCCTCAGGCGAATTGATCGTTTGTAAAAGCGGTCCGGCAGGTATTTGCATTAAGGATGTTTAAAGCTGTAAAAATATTTACTTTTTTGCCAAAAGATGGCATCCTTCAAAAGGTTAACAAAACCGGAGTCATATGGTTGGATATACGAAACAAATCTATTCCCGGTGTTTGGGGTATGACTTGAAGCAGGTAAGGGTATGAAATAAGTCAAAAGCCGAAGACTTAAATGTAAAAAATGGACACCAATGGATGATTCAGCCTTAAATAAGCAAATATCTTAAATGACGATAAGTCTGAAGGGGATCAAATCCTGACATCTCACAACAATAACCCATACATAAGCCAAGGATAAGCCGAGGATATCCCGACCCTTATAGAGGTAGTGTTTAGATAACTGTGTAAAGGGATAGGGAGGCACAGCAGTTGGAAGATGAGGATTACCTCTGCTGCTGTTGCCGGACGATATTGGTTAA
>NZ_JCANTR010000018.1:0-98668 GCF_059568575.1 Flavisolibacter ginsengiterrae DSM 18136 | reverse complement strand
TTTGTTGTAAATCGATTGTTGAAATGCAGGCATCAAACTTTTCCATAGCCATGTCAATGCCGATTCCATAACGAATAGCATTCATAAAAAAAGTTTAGGACATTAATAATAATATCAATTTCTTCTACTGCCTTGACTCATGATTTATTCAAGATTGAAATATATTATTTCATCTTTAAGTACTGTTCAGGCTAAGGAAGAAAAGGCACAAAGAAGATGTCTCGCGCCAACATAGTGAAATGTCATTTGTTTAGTCTCAATTTGAGGTATCAATGTGCCTTGATATCTATAGTAATTTAATTATTTAGCAAGATATGAGTCTCAATTTGAGGTATCAATGTGCCTTGATATCTATAGTAATTTAATTATTTAGCAAGATATGAGTCTCCTGAAAGGGACTCGCGGGTTTTAGTTTGATGACGTAAATTGAATTATGGCCATTGAAACAACTGTAACATCAAAAGGTATATACTTCATAATATTTACCTGTAATAATTGGCTTCCATTAATTGATACCGCTGGTGCTTATGATTAAGTATATAAATTCTTTGAAGTAATAAAAAAGGAAGGAAATGATATCGTAGGATATGTGATCATGCCTAATCATTTACACTTTCTAACAATTATAAGAACACTTCTAATAAAGGGCAAGTGGATGTTAGCAAAAGATAATGAGGCTTACATTCATTCTTCATGTCTTTTCTACTTTAAGAAGAAACAATGAGTCTGTGAAGTGACGCATTCAGTGAATCCGCGAGTCCCTTTCAGGAGACTCGCGGAGGAAGTAAGTTATGTTAATTATTTTTGTAATTTCAATGCAAATCCTTTGCATGCTAAGAGCAAAAAGATGTATTTATAAGCTTCTCAAGAACTCCTTTTTAGTTTCTGCTATCGGAATACTGGTAGGATGGATAGCAGGAACAGACAATTGGTTCGGAGCTTTTTTTGGAGCTTTCGGCTTATACAGCGCTATGCTAACCTTTTATATTTTTATTGCTCACGTTTTGCTTGTTGTACTCACATTTATTTCTAAAAACAGTGAGAGAGGACAGTGAGCAATGACTATTTCTGAACTTTACATTCTACACCTACCTTATCGCTTAAACTTTATTTCTAAGACCTTACCACTAAACCGATTTACTTCAATCTTTAACCAAAATAATTCTAACACGACAAGTATGAAAAAGGTAACTGGAATTGGAGGCATCTTTTTTAAATGCAAAGACGCCGGTAAAATGAAAGAATGGTACAAAACGCATTTAGGTTTGGACGCGGGTCCATATGGTGCCAGCTTTGAATGGCGACAAGCTGACGACCCCACAAAAAAAGGGTCTACCCAATGGAGCCCATTTGCTGAAACAACAAAATACTTCGAGCCTTCTTCCAAAGACTTTATGATAAACTACAGAGTTGAGAATTTAGAAGCGCTGGTGGAGCAACTCAAAAATGAAGGAGTAACTATCCTCGATAAAATTGAGGCTTATGATTATGGAAAATTTGTTCATATTATAGATGTTGAAGGCAACAAGATTGAACTTTGGGAACCTGTTGATAAAGAGAAATTAACATAAGTACATGGAGCAAACACGGAAAGTGCCTACAGGGCAATTACATTTTACATTTGCCTCCTGTTCAACTTGTAAACTTCCCACATTCGCCAGTTCATACCCTCCCTATCATCATCTTTGTATAGATCTTTGCGGCATTGAGAAGCATGGTGGCGTCGGTGTGCATTTTAAGCGCTTCACATATTTGTAAATGAGTGTTCTTTTTATTTTTTGTCTTATGCCAGAGTAAATTGGCAATGGTCAATGCATAATGCGCATAATGCCTGCTGGCTGCCCTGTACACCTGTTTTCTCTGCCCCTGTGGCACCAGTTCCTGGATCGTATTAATTACCCAACGTATGTCGCGGATATTATGAGCATTCCCAAATGAGGCACTTGAAATGGAATCTGTATGCATGCGGTACTCTGCGAGTATCTCTGGTGTGTAACCAACTTTATAATGAGCAGCTATGCGTGCCCACATTTCCCAATCCTCTCCATAGTTTACACCATAGTATCCGCCCAGTTTTTCATATACCTCACGCTTTACAGTAATGGTGCAGAATTGCAGGCGCTGTTTGCTGGCGATCTTAAGCAGCCAGTTGTCCAATACGCCATCTTCTTCCATCTCCACTGTATGCGTCCATAATACCTTTCCATTTTCATCTATCGTATCATATCTGCAAAAGGCGGCACCTATATCCGGGTATCGGTTAAAAAGGGAAGCGATCTTTTCGTAATAACCCATTCTCACACGGTCATCCCCATGAAGGATATGTATCAAATGACCTTGTGACAAATTAATACAGGTCTCAAAATTTTTGAGGCTGCCAACATTTCGCGGCTGCCGGTAATATACTACCCTCCCATTGCCTATCTTCTGCACCAATGCTTCCACGTTGGCATCTGTACTGGCATCATCCACTACCATTATTTGCATCTGCTGCGAACCAGGAGCCTGCTGAAGAATACTTTCAAGGGTGGAACGAAGCAGGTGAGAACTATTATAAACAGGTATCATTACGGACCAGAGGGGGCGTCCGGGTACATCAGGGTATGGCTTTATTATGGGTGGCGACTTCATTTTATCTCAGGGTGGCAGTAGCTTCCACAAGAATAGAAAAAATAATTAAGAAATTATAATATATGTCCTCTCTTTAACAATTGATACCAGGTAAACTATGATCAGGATATTCCACCCTTCACAAAACGTAAAAGATCCTAATAGAGTATATTGTACCAGGGATAGGCAGATCTACCTATATAAAGCCACTGGATAGCTTAAGAGCTATTGCGGTTATCCTTGTACTCATTTGGCATTGGCTGCCACGGGATAGCTTTTTAAATGCTGTGCGGACCGGCCCTTTTGGAGTAACGGTCTTTTTTGTACTAAGCGGTTTTTTGATCACCCGTATCCTGCTTGAGAACCGGAATGAAGCTGAAGCAGACAATCATTCACGATCCTTTATTCTACAAAACTTTTATATCCGCAGGGTACTGCGCATATTCCCTGCCTATTATTTTACACTGTTCCTGGTAGCGATCTTTCATAATCGGGTGAATCTTCCCTTTCCAAACAAAGAACTGGTGGCCAACCTTAGTTATACTTCTAACTTTTATGTATACAGGATACAATCCTGGCCCCCGCTCACACCTCATTTCTGGTCGCTGGCTGTGGAAGAACAATTCTACCTGGTATGGCCATTGATTATGCTTTTCACTCCCAAAAAATACCTTTTATACCTTATCTCTTTATTCGTTGGCATTGGAATCACCAGCCAGTGCTTAGCCAGTGATCCCGAATTCAGTTATGTATTGCCTCAAACCTGTTTGGATGCATTGGGACTGGGCGGGCTATTAGCATGGATAGTGGTATACAAACCCGGGCGGTTGAGCAGGACCTACCTACTTATATCCATAGCAGCCATTTGTAGTTTGCTGATCATGACGCTGGATTGGTTCGGACTGGAATTTTATCATCAATGGAGAATACTTTACTCCATAATCGGTGCCTGGATGACCTGTTATATCCTGGTAAATCAACATAATCAAACAACTATATTGACAATTTTAAACAATTCCATATTGATCAAAATAGGTAAAGTAAGCTATGGCATGTACCTGTACCATGTATTGTTCTTTTACTTATTCTGGAGTAAGACAATGGAACTGTTTTACCGGTTTATCCCTTTTATCAAAACCAACTATTACCCGTACCTGTTTTTTGTGATGAATGGATGCCTGTTGTACTTCCTGTGCTGGCTATCCTGGACCTTGCTGGAAAAGCCTATACTGGATTTGAAGCGCCTGTTCACCTACCAGGATAAAACTTCCCGTAAACAAAAAGCAATGCTTAAAATAGAAAGAGCAGGCTTAAATAATTAAGCCTGCTCCCTTTTCAATAATTACTATTTGATGGTGTATCTAAAACCTGTATATAATAATCTGCCCGTGAGTGGTCCCCAAACCATGGAAGCATCAAAATAATCACCAAAGGGCTCAGAAGCTGAGACAATGGCATGCTTTTGAAAATACCCCGTAAGGTTTTCACCGCCCACATAAAAGTCAATCAGCTTTTTCTTACCTACAGTTTTACTAAGCTGCGCATTCATAGTAACATAGGAAGGTGATCTTTCTTCCAGCTTGAATGCATCAGGGTTTAAGGCTGTGGATGGAAGCCTTTTCTGACCTGTGAAGTTGACAGTATAATCCATCTTCCAGCCATTGAGATCATAGGCCAGGTTGGCAAAGGCCCTGTGTTTCGCCGTAAGTGGTTTTTGTAACAACTTCCCGCTATAGGTAGTATTCACATCAAAGTAGCGGTATGCCAGGCGAAGTTCCAGCTTATTTACAGGAACAAGGTTCACCTCTGCCTGGAAGCTATTGGAATAGGATTTACCAGCCAGGTTATAAAACTGAACTTCCCTCGCATTCTCCAGGTCAACAACTACCTGGTTGGTGAAATCATTCCGGTAAAAGTCAACGCCAAAGGATGCATCCCGATTGAATGCCTTAAATTTCTGATCAAGGCTTATGCCCTTATTCCATGCTACTTCAGGTTGAAGTCCATAGGCTTTTCCCGAAACCGGATTAACTATCCTGATCATCCTTGAACTCACTAAAGCACCCATATTTTCAGCGAAGATATCCGCAGTTCTTTGTCCCCTGCCAGCACTCAAACGTACTGTGGTACGATTGAAAGGAGCATACCTGATATTAAGCCGGGGCGTACCAAACCAACCATACAGGTTATTATGATCTGCCCTGATTCCTGCTACTACATCCAGTTTTTCATTTGGAGTGAATGTATATTCACCAAAAGCACCAGGAACAACTTCCGTCCTGTTATAAGGTGTTGACTGCAACTGTTCTTTATATTGATCATATAAAAAGCTCATTCCTGTTTTGAACTTATGCACATCGGACCTGAACCTGGACTGGTAAATCAGGTTGGTATAAAAGTTTTTCTGGCGTGCATCATACGTTGTCAAACCAAAGTAAGCATCCTGCCTATGATCAAATGCCGATAACTGGAGCCCGATGCTTTTATGCATTTTTTCAGGAAATACATACCCTATTTTTCCAAAAGCTTCATAGCGATGGGTCTTAATTCCCAGGCCATAATTGTTGGTTGATAATTTATCCTTCGAAGATTCATAATCTAACGCTCCACCTGTTTTATCATCCACAAGCGCTTTCACTCCAAACTGGGCCATCAACCCATTCTCGCCCATGTATTGCCAACGATGCACAGCATTGAATTGATTTCCAGTGGGCAGGTCTTTAAAACCATCTTTATTAAAATCCTGCTTTGAATGGAGGAAATCGTCGTGCAACAATAAACCTGTTGACCATTTGCTATTGATCTTATGCGCCCAATTGAGGTTAACATCAGATTTACCCATGCTGTTTACATAACCGTTCAGGTAGAGTTTTTCACTGGTCTGTGGTTTTCTCAATTCAACATTGATCTGTCCAGCAATGCTTTCAAATCCATTGACCACGGAACCTGTGCCCTTGATCAATTGAATGGATTCAACCCAGGGACCGGCAATGCTGTTTAATCCCAGGGGGGTAGCGATGCCCCTTGGTCCAGGAAGGTTTTCTACAGTGAGCTGCGTATAGATGCCTGCCAGTCCCAATAACTGGATCTGCTTTGAGCCCGTGGCCGCATCACTATAGGAAACATCTACAGAAGGATTTGTTTCAAAGCTTTCACTAAGGTTGCAGCAGGCGGCTTTCAGTAACTCCTTTTTGGTGATGATGGCTGTCCGGAATGGATCATAACCATCAATATAACTGGTGCGCTGCCTGGCAGTGATGATCACATTGGATAAATTTTCCTTTTTACTCAGGCTCACCTGGATATCGTTCAATGCCCCTATAGAAACTGTGTCTGTAGCAAAGCCTGCATAGCTAACTACCAGTTTGCCGACAGACGCATTGCGCTTCAGCATGAATTCGCCATGGGGATTGCTAACAGTACTTACCGGGGTACCGGCCCAACTAAGGGTAGCCCCGGCAAGGGGATTCACCTGTCCATTGCCTGTTTCAACTACAATACCCCTGAGAACTGTATTATCTGAAGTATCAGCCTGCGCAATGGCTGCTTCCGGGGTCATCTCCCGGTAATGACAACATTCAGGTAGCGCATTGTAGGCCTCATCCCTGGCTTTTTCCAATTCGGTATCATGACCTGCTTCGGCCAGTTTGTGGTGAACCTGGTCAAGGCTAACCAATGATGGATCATAGGTAAGAGCTAAAGTATGCGAAGGGATATCCCATTGCGCCGACTGAACACCTTTTATTTTTAAAGCTTTTTCAATCCTGTGCTTACACTGTATGCAAACACCTGCTACCTTAAAACTTGTATTAACAGCAGATTGCTGTGCATGCATGAACAGGTAGCTAACTAATAATAGTATAACTAAAGAAGTTCGTTTAATGACTAACATTATGGTATTTTTTGGATCAACAATAATTACGCTTAGCAGTAGTATGCCTTTGCAATTTTGTATCAGATCCTGAATACCCTGTTCATTAAAAATAGTGCGCGGGAATGAATGGGAGGAGAAGTATATCCCCGGAAGACATCCTTTGACTCACTGGATGTAACCAGTAAGTCAGTGCTGTGTGTTAAAAATATAACCGGGGTGGAAGGATTGGAGATCTTGTAAACCAACTGGTAAGTATCCTGGTCTGCCTTGCTTTTTGAATTGATATTCTTTGTTTCGCAACACGGCTTTGAGCCCATTTTATGCTGGTTGCCACAGCCGGGATCCTTCACCGGCGCCAACTCAACAGATTTTAACTTGCCACAGCAATAATGCAACTGGAGGGTCATCCCCGTAGTGGAAAAACCATAAACCAGCATGAGCATTATAACAAGAAGCTTCTTCATTAAAGCATAAAGTTAATCAACTGTTCCAATTCTATCCAATGACCTTTATCATTCAGGAGCCCAAAGGTAGAAAGGTAAATATTGGTATGCTATAACCAAACAACTTTACAGTGAATTATAACATTTTGTTACCCTATAATAAAGTTATGGAAATGAACTGTCGGTGAATGCCGGCATTCTCTTGCATAATAGTAATTTTGAACTGCCATGATGTTTAAATCTTGTCCCTGTCTTTTTTGTTGATCAAACCTTAAAGATGAAAAAAGCTACCCTATTCATATTGACCTCTTTATTAGCATGGGGTTCATTAACAGCACAATCTATAGTTGTAAATACAGATTCTCTTCCGCTCCCTCTTTTCCAGGCCCGGGCCAATTACCCCTGTAACCATAACTTATGCAATGAATGTAATAGTTTCAATAAAAGCAGTTCGCTTTCCGGCAAAGAGAAAATGAAGGCTGAAGCTGTACAACTTCATCAACATTCGATAAGGCTGACCAATAACCGTCAAGGCTCCCCGGTGCACATTTACCTGAGCAAGTCAGTGAACCGGTCAACGAAAGAACAAATGAAAGCTGAGGTGATGAAACTGCATACTTGTTCTATTCATCCTCTGACTGCTCTTGACAAAAAGGATATTTGCCCGAAATGTTCAAGGATCCGGGCGGTGGAAGATTTGGAAAAGCGCCTGAATATCAAAGGATAGAGCTGAGCTGTTATTGACTTGGAATAAAAAAAGCCCCTCGGGAGGGGCAATACAGTTTTCCGGCTACAAAACTAATATTCATCGATTGGATACTGCTATAAGTTTTTCATTAAGGAATCAGGGATTCTCTGAAAATAGTCACAATCTTTCTATTGACGGTGCAAAGCACTTCATTTTATCTAAGAGATCTCATGATTTATATCATCGCCTCGCATGATAATTATCCAAAACTGCCATTTTATATAACTCCATGTATATAGCGTGTAAATCAGTGTTATAAATGATCACAATCAGTCTTTTTGAGGCTGTTTCACTTATAGATTAGTACTAGTAATCAATCAATGAATTTCCTGGTATCATCCACAGAACCTGAAGTTATTACCTTATACCTGGTAGATACAGATGACTGGCATTTGTATACACTGGTTCATAAAAAAGGAATAAAAGGCTTTGGTCACAGGCCAGAAAAGATCGTTATGCTTAAGGTGGAAGGAGAATGGATGTGCAGTGATAATAGCTATCCCGAACTTAATAAAAATCTTCAACGCGAAATCGAATGGTATTATAAAGCTTATTCCTGCTAAAAACCATGTACCGGAATAAGCCAGGAAACTATTCTACTCTAAAACTTACCTTTTCGGATTTCTTGTGCAGCTCATGATCAAGGTAAACCGTGATCTCAGCTTCAAGGTTGGCTGGGCCCTGCAATAAGCCTTTCCACTTCTGATCAATAGTGATGGTATCACCTTCATGATCATGAACGTGCGAAAAGAGGTAAACCGTTGTATCATTAGCCTTCCTGATTACAAGATCGTATCCATGGAGTGGAGCATTGGAAATGGCCTGTGCCCTGATGGACAAGGAATCATTCAATGGCAATATGGACCCGCTGGTGGGACTAAATATATTGATGGTGGCAACAGGAATAATTTCTTCCTCCGCAGGTTGAATTTTTGAATGCATGCAACTGAACATTATTACAGGTATCAATCCCAACCTGATACATAAGCCATTTACTTTCATCCTTACTCTTTTAAATGATTTCCATTTATGCTCCGTTCAGTATCTACATTAATGAGGTTATTTTCACAGGGCACGGTTAATTGCTGTGTACAAATCGATCAGGTATTTTTTGGAATGGAAGTAGCCCTGGCTTTTCATTTTAGTTAGCAACGACGGAGGCTTTCATTGCCGGGTGATAATTACAATGATAGGCATAGGTTCCGGCAGTGCTGAATGTATGGCTATAAGTACTTCCGTTATTCATATCACCGCTTGAAAAGCTGGCATCATCGGCCGTTACAGTATGCAACATATTATCATTATTCGTCCATGTTACAGTAGTTCCCGCCTTTACGGTCAAACTTGCCGGCGCGAAGCTCATTCCGGAAATCGAAATGGTATTACCACCTGTAGTTTGTGGATTGGTGTTGTTATTGGTGTTATTACCATATGGAGTATTTGTACTGCCGCCTTTACTGCATGATATCAGAAGACTCACGGCAAGGATCAGAAGCAATCCTTTGGATGTAATGTTGGTATTCATTGACCTTTTTTAACTAGATACGTATCCCGGGTGCTTTGAGTTGCCTGATCTATGCAAAATCAAAAATGTGAAGTAGGTATACTATATGTCGTTGAGCCTTAATGATTACAAACCGATCAGCATTGACTGGATCTGCTTATCCTTTTCCCAGACGCAAAACAACAGGTTATCATTGACCGCTTTTAACTGGGGAAGAGATCCCTTACCTATATTCTTTTTAATCCCTCCAGGAAGGGCAATGATCATTTCCCCATTTTGGGTCCAGGCATAGATGGAGTTGCCATTTATTATTTCCAGGGTACAATTACGACCCTCTCCTAAAGATTTTTCAGTTTCACCTGGTGAGGCGGAATATATAGTGGCTTCCCTTCTCCATACAGTACGCACATCGCCTGTTTGGTTCACGGCAAGTCCACCTCCATCCATTGGGCAACCAGAAAGTTTCCAGCTTCCCTGACCAAGTTTCGAAGCACTCTTAAATGTATGGCCGCCATTAAATGAAGTGGTGATATATAAGTCGCGGTTTCCATTCAGCCAGTTGCGGAACATAACATATACTTTATCCTGTTTTACAACAGTTGAAGGTTTACAACATTCACATACTGATTGATCCGGTGATGCATAAACCAACAGGTTTTTACTCCATGTTCTACCACCATCTGCTGAACGAATGCCCATTAACTTTTGTCCTTTGGGAATATTTACACTGAGCCATGTTGCAAAAACAATATTCCTATCTGCACTTAGTGCCATCAGTCCTTCTTTTGCGGATCCAGCTTGCTGGTTAAGCATTACTGGCCTCGTCCAATCTTTTGCCAGCCTGGTATAAGCATAAATATTGCCTTCTTTGGTACAGGCAGTGATGATCAGGCCGCGGGAAGACACTGCCACCTGGGGGCCACGCATAGCAAAAGAAAAAAGCCCCGGTAATACTGAGACCAGGGAAGGTGTTGTAAATGACTTACCGTCTTTTGACATGACATACATGATGCTATCTCCCGAACCATATACAACATGAATAATATTGGACCTGTCTTTTGCCACCGAGGGAACCTGGCCTTTACCAATGGTAATGACATGATCATTCACCATTTGGGCAGGAAGACAAAGATGCACCATGCAGAGAAGCATTAAAAATGAAAAAGTTTTCATATTTATAAACTCATATTTTATCAAGAGGGTTACGTTTGCTATTGCCTACCTTTTTAAAATGACTTGGAGTAAGACCCGTTGTTTTTTTGAACTGGGTGGAAAGATGCGCTACACTGCTATACCCTAATTGAAATGCAATCTCGCTGAGGCTCAGCTGATCATAAATGATAAGCTCCTTCACTTTCTCTATCTTTTGGTTAATGATATACTTTTCTATAGTAATGCCTTCCACTTCAGAGAAAAGTCCGCTGAGGTAAGAATAATCTTTATGTAAAGTATTTGACAGGATATCTGAAAAGTTTTTCCTGTTCTCATCATCATTATAATGAACCTGTTTAATAATGATATTCTTGATCTTTTCGATCAACTGTCTTTTGTTATTATCGAGTAATTCAAATCCTAAAGACTGGAGGTTTTTGCCTAATTCTTCAATCTTATCTTTTGATAGCTCCTGCTTTAATTCAATTTCACCCAGTGATACATTGCAGGAATCAATACCAAGTTTTTCCAGCTCATGTTCAACTGCTGCTATACAGCGGTTGCAAACCATGTTCTTAATATAGAGATTCATGCCTGTTCTTTTATAATCTTAGAATACAAATCTACAGATTGGGATGAATGCAATAATATCTCAAAATCCTGTTACCGCTTTTATGGCATTCAACTACCGCTTAATTGATCTTTAATTTTAACAGGCGGGCTTCATCGAGGTCCAACTCATTCTGGAGTTCAAGGAACAACTCATGATCAAGATCCTCTTCCTGCCTTAAGTCATGGAGTTTTTTACGCTTTGCTTTGACGGCTTCCAGCATCAGCAGCCTGGAAACTTTTCGTTGTTCTATTTCATCCTGTGTATTACAGTCGCTATACTGGTTGATGGTTCTTGTATAAATATCCCGAACATGATGGGCTGCTTCCGTATCCAGCTTTTCCAGCTTTATAATGTCCTCCACATGATCCAGTGCAGCCTGTGATAAGGAAGCCAAAACAAAATTAGCTTCCTGCCTTCTTTTTAGGTAAACCGAAAAATCAAGTTTGCGGATGATCCATGGCAAGGTCAAACCCTGAAGCACAAGCGTAAAAATGATGACACAAAAAACAATAAACAGGATAAGGTTTCTTTGTGGAAAAGGGCTGCCATTTTGCAGGAACAGTGGAATGGAAAACGCTGCGGCTACTGAAACAACACCCCTGATACCTGCGTAGGCTACAACAAAATCATGTTTCCGGGAAGGAAATAGAGGCTTCATCTTAAGCATTGACCTGACCTTTCCGGTGAGGAAATTTATAACAAATACAAAAATGAACCTGATGAGAATAGCCGCTAAACTAATGATGGCCCCCAGCTTCATTATATGGAGGATGGACTGGTCTTTGATGCCGGAAGCAATAAAGGGCAGTTGCAAACCAATTAGTATAAAAATGAGGCCCTGCAACAGCACCACAGTGAAATTCCATACAGCTATGGACTGCAGGCGCATTTTGGCGCTATGGATCTTTGCCTGCTTATTGCCTACAAATAAACCTGCGGCAACCACACTCAATACACCGCTAAAATGAAATTCCTCTGCCAGCACATAGGAGCCATAGGCAGTAACAAAGGTTAAACCGGTTTCAATAGCCGTGTCCATCTTCCATTTTTTATGCATCACCAATGACAGGTAACCCACGAGACAACCAATGCCTACACCTCCGGCTGAAGTCATGATAAATTGACCAATGGCACCTGAAAGGGAAAAGGAACCGATAAAAATGGAAGTCAAAGCAAACTGGAATGTGATCAGGGCACTGGCATCATTTACCAGGCTTTCCCCTTCCAGTATGGTCACAATTCTTTTGGGAATTTTGATATGTTTAAACACCGATGTTGCCGCAACCGCATCCGGAGGAGAAATGATAGCACCTAATAAAAAGCCCATGCCCAGGGTAAACCCCGGTAGTAAGGCACGAGCCACAAATCCTATGACGATTGTAGTAACAATGACAAGGCCAATGGAAAGAGTCGATATAGGTTCAATGTTTTTTTTAAAATCGACCCAATTGGTATTCCATGCGGCAGAATATAAAATTGGCGGCAAAAAAACCAGCAGAACAATAGCGGGATCAAGAAATAGTTTAGGAAACCCTGGTATTAAACTAAGCAACAATCCTGTAACAGTTAATAATACAGGGAATATGATATTGAGCCTGCGGGCAAAAATGGAACATCCCACAATCAATAACATCAGCAGGATCAACGTCTCAATAGACTGCATGCCAACCTTATTTTATAGCCATTTTTTTACCAGCCTCAATACACCAAAGCAATTCATCGATAAAGGGCTTAGCTCTTTTATTCACCCCTTCCTTGTCCACGGGGATTCCTTTCTCATCATAAACTTCCTGCACCTTGGGTCCGGGATACATGGCAGGCACTACCCAGGCACCGATCTTCCACAATGAAAATACCAGCGAGGTCATGACCTGGGTGCCTCCGAACTGGCCATTGGAGGCCGTAGCAATAGCAATAGGTTTTCTTTTCCATTCAGCATATAACAAGTCCACTACATTCTTAAGGCTGGCAGGATAACCTCCGTTATATTCCGGCGTCACAATGATCACCCCGTCCGCCTTGGTGATCTTATCTGCAAAGTCCAGTATTTCCGGAGAAGGATCTTTCATCAACCGCAACCTTTCATCAAAGACGGGGAAATTGTATAAATACAAATCCAAAAGATCCACTGTAGCCAGGGCATTCTGCAGCAGATAGTTTTGAAAGAATAAAGCTACGCGGTGGCTGTTCCTTCCAATACGTACACTTGAGGATATGATAGCTATGTTAGGCATGACAAAGATTTTTTAGGTGAACATGATTCACTTCCCGGGAGATGATTATACACCACAACCGTGCCTTATCTTATCAAAAGGTAACGCATTTAATTTTGGACACAGATCAATGAACCATGGATTCCTTTTCTTCCTTTTGTGGACGAATGATAAGTCTTAAGGTAGGGTCATTGGTTATAAAAGACCAGAACCAGTTAAAGGCCAGCCATACTTTATTCCTGAACCCTGCTATAGGCATGATATGAATGAATAACCATACCACCCATGCAAAGAAACCCTTAAAGAAAAGCTTGGGAAGATCAGCCACCGCTTTATACTTAGCTATAATGGCCATGCTTCCCTTATCGTTATATACAAAGGGCTTTGGCTTTTCACCATTATTTAGCCTTTTAATGTTTTCCGCAAACAACATTCCCTGCTGAATGGCCACCTGTGCCAGTTGAGGGTGACCGTTAGGAAACGCCTTATCGGTTGTCTGAAGGCAAATGTCTCCCAGTGCAAAAATATTATCCGTTCCCTTGACGCGATTCACATCGTCTACTATGATCCTTCTTCCACGTCCAATCACTTCTGGTGGCAAACCCGGCACTTCCCTTCCTGTAACTCCTGAAGCCCAGATCAATACAGTTGTCTCAATGGTCTGTCCATTGGCCAGTATCACTTTTTCATCCACATAATCCTTAACGGCTGTATTGAGTATAATATGAACGCCCAGGTCGCTTAAAACCCTGGTTGCCTCTTCCTGTGACTTCTTACTCATAGGCCCTAACAAAACAGGTCCTGCATCTATTACATATATATGCTGCTGAAGGTCCTTTATCTCGGGATATTCCTTTCGTCCAATATTATGTCCCATTTCTGCGAGCATACCGGCTATCTCGACCCCTGTAGGTCCTCCACCAGCGATTACAATATTCAAATGCTTTTCTCTTTCAGACCTATCAGTGGTCCTGACCGCATTTTCCATGTTTAATAAAATATGGTTGCGCAAGTTCAGCGCATCATCAATCGACTTCATGGGTAATCCATATTCCTTTACATTCTGCATACCAAAATAATTGGTCTCTGTGCCCACTGCCAATACGAGGTAATCATAATCGAGGGTGCCGGTATCGGTCTCTATGGTATTGGATCCAGGGTTGACTCTTACCAATGAGCCCATGTGAAACCTCAGATTATGCTTTTCCTGGAACATGCGCCTGAACGGGTAACTGATATTTGATGGTTCAATAAATCCCGTTGCTACCTGGTATAAAAGAGGAGGAAAAAAATGGTAATTATTTCTATCAACAAGAGTGACATGAAAATTATCGTTTTTAGTGAGACGCTTGATGAGATTGATACCTGCAAATCCGCCTCCAACAATAACTATCTTTTTAAATTCCTTGGACATAACATCTACTTTGATCTTAAAATATTTCCCTGCCGAAAAATTATTGAGTTTTTCTGCTCTCTCTATCTATACAAAAATCAATCCTCCAGTTTTCCGAATCTTCCTTCCGCATAATCTGTCTCAGCCTGGTGAATTTCTTCAGCCGTATTCATAACAATGTTTCCCTTTGCAGCAACTGGCTCTTCAATTGGCTCACCTGATAAATAGACAAGCCTGGTACCGGCTACCGCTTTAATATTAATCGCTGATCCGGACTTACTAAAAATTACAAGGTGTTCTGCACTCACCTCACTGTCATTGATTAACAATTCGCCATCCAAAATATAGAGCAGTGTCCAATATCCTTCTGTTGCCCTAATAGTAAAGGAGGTATTTTTTTCTACCGTACCAAATGCAGCCACAACAGGCGTATAGGAATATAGAGGTCCCTTAATAGTATCATATTCACCACAGGCAAGATGCAGATCAACTCCCGGCACTTGCATCATTAAAGGCATTTGACCCGGAGAAGCCTGGCGGTACCAGGGATCATCCCATTTATGCCGGGAAGGAACATTCACCCATAATTGAACGAATTCATAGGTACCACCCTTGGCAAGGAATTCCTTTGATGGCCCTTCACTATGCAGCAGGCCCTTGCCAGCAAACATCCATTGCACCTCACCTGCTTTTAGATATCCCGTATTACCCAACGAATCTCTGTGATAACCTTCACCCTGGAACTGGAAGGTAACAGGGGCGAATCCCCTGTGCGGATGTGGATGGATCCTTTCCGGGGGTGAACCTGGTTGATATGTTTTGGGAGGCAAATGATGCAGCACAATAAAAGGACTGGCAAACCTGAAATCCTTATGAGGCAATGGTTGCAAAATAGTTTCTTCCCCAATGCTCTTTTCTCTGCCCTTCAATATAAAGTCGATCTTCTTGTTCATGATCTTCTATTCAATTTTATTTAGCTGCAGGACCAGGAAATCACAAATTCCAAAGCGTGGTACTTATATACTCCAGATATCTGCGTACTCATCAGGATGACGTTTGAACCGGGCATGAACATATGGACAAAGCGGATTTACCTTTAATTGATGTTCACGGGCATAGGCCACCATTGCAGCCAACAATTTTTTGGCAATACCTTTCCCTTCTGCCTCTGGTACCACCTCAGTATGAAAAACTGTAAGCATAGCAGGTGCAATGGCTATTTCCATTTCACCAACCTTCGTTCCATTATCTGCAATTACAAATGCGCCATGGCCATTTGAACCTAATTTCAATTCAACATCTTCCATATCCAGCTTTTTATTACCGTTGATAAAGTTACAACATCGAAACAGTACAGTTACAGTACTGCAACAGGAATTCCCAAATTGGTAATAGTATTTTCATAATGACTATCTAAACCTCATATCTTTCAATCACAGTAACATATTTTCTATTGATAGGAATTTATATTGAAGAAGGTTGATTTCTGCATTTGTTTTAAAAGTGAGAAAAGTCTTATAAGTAATGCGGGAATTAAAACAAATGAAACAAACGTTACAAAACAATAATTTGATTTCGCTTAAGAGTAGTTGTATGTTGTCTATCAACTATGAAAAGAAACAGGTAAGAATAATCCTTTGGAATACAATAATCACTATAAATAATCCTCAACCTATTCTTAATAAAATATAGGCACTGTTCTTAGTGTGCGGGCAAATAAACATCAAATTGGGCTCCTTCATTCTCCTTACCGTAAGCCTTGATTATTCCATGGTGGTTTTGCACGATCCTTTTACAAATAGCCAAACCGATACCGGTGCCCCTGTAAGTAGACTTATTATTCAACCTTTGAAAGATCTCGAATATTTTATTGGCATATTGTGGTTCAAAGCCCAGACCATTATCCCTGACAGATATTTGGTGATATACCATTGTCGGCTCTGCTTCTTTGGCGTCTATGTCAACACCCCGAACTTCTTTACTAAAGATATTGATGACACATTTGCGTTCCGGGTGCTTGTACTTGATGCTATTATTGATCAGGTTGTCCATCAATTGTTTAAATTGAAAAGGTATCACCCTGGCCACAGGTAATTGCTCTACCTGTATGCTCACCTCACTTTGTTCGATCATATCTTTTTGTGATAGTATGATCTCCTCAACTATTTCAGTAAGGTCAGTTTCTTCATATGTTTCCGCCTGTGAATTGGCTCTTGAATAGGTGAGCAGGTCTTCAATCAGCAATGTCATCCTTTTCACAGACATCATGGACCGGTTCAAATATTCCTTTGATTTCTCATCAAGCTGGTTACGGTTATTTTCGATGACATAATTATTGTAAAAACCAATTTTTCTCAAAGGCTCCTTCATATCATGAGAAGCAGCGTATGCAAATTGTTCCAGTTCCTTATTCTGGAACTCCAGTTGAGTAGCGTAATCCCTCATTTTATCTTCTGCCAGTTTTCTCTCTGTAAGATCACGTGTTACTTTAGAGAAACCTATGATATTATTTTCTGCATCATGCAGGGCAGTGATAACGATGCTGCCCCAAAAAAGAGAACCATCCTTTCTTCTCCTCCATCCTTCATGTATCGCCTTGCCATATTCCCTTGCCTGTTGTAATAATCTATCAGGAAGTTTCGCCAAACGATCCTCTTCCCTGTAAAAAATACTGAAATTACTACCAAGGATATCCTGTTCCGAATACCCCTTTATTTTTTCGGCTCCTTTATTCCAGTTTTGAATGATGCCATTTTTATCCAGGAGAACGATGGCATAATCCTCCACCTCCTCGATCATTTTATGGTATCTTTCTTCGCTTTTTTGCAGCTCCTCGTTTTTATGATGCAATTCACCCGTTCTTTCCAGCACTTTCTTCTCGAGTAATAAAGTTATCTGTCGAAGTTGGTGTTCGCTTTCTTTTAAGGCATTCTCAGATATTTTCTTATCGGTGATATCCACCTGCATATTCACAGCACCTATTACCCTGTTCTCCTCATCAAATAGTGGAACGGGATATACCGCGAGATTTCGTTTGGTGCCATCGGGCCTGAGGATCTCTATTTCCCGCCGACCTGTTGGTCTGCCTTCCTTCAAAGCAATGGCCATTGGAGAATTAGCTAATTCAACTTCTTTGCCCTCTTCAAATATCCTGTATGCGCCACACCATTTATCTTTTCCCAATTCAGGAACCTGTCCCCACAATTCTACGGCTGCTTTGTTGAACATCGTAATCCTACCCTCAGCATCTGTTGTATAGACAGCTATCTGAAGGCTTTCCAATAATTGCCTGAAACGCATTTCACTGGCCTTAAGTTCTTCCAGCACCTTTTTTTGCTCCGTAATATCTATGGTAAAGCACCTGGTATGAACAAACTTTTCTCCCTCACGGAATACGTTTGAACTAATATGAACAGTTTTGATGGTACCATCTTTACAGCGAAGAGTAGATTCGTATCCCTTTAATGTCTCATTACAATTTAGCCTGGAAAGTATATCGTTGATCTTATCCTGGTCAGCATGAAATTCGGATATATGATGACCAATATATTCTCCTGCTGAATAACCCAGCATATCCAACTCAGCCTGGTTGGCCCATTGGATGATACCCTTAGCATCAACCCAATGAAGACCAATAACCGCGTTATCTACATAATCCTGCAGTTCAAATGCTTTTCTTTCCAGCTGCTGTTGAACCTGCTTTTGGGCGGTGATGTCATTGATATAAATAATAAAATAATGATCAGCAGTTTCTTTATCGGTAAGCTGGTGCTTTGAAATAGTAATGTATTTTAAAAAACCCGCATGGTTGTCAATACGCAGTTCTATGACTTTCGAATTAAGCAAACCGCTGTTTAAGGGAAGGTTGTTGTAATTGAATACTTTGCCTTCATTATCAAAAAAATCCTGGCCTTTCCAGAGATCTCCTGCCCGTTCACCGTCACCGGGTTTTCTTCCCCATATTTCTATGGCTTTCTTGTTACAATAGATGACAACTTCTGAAGGATCAGTGATATAGATAGCTACCGGAAGATTTTCCATTAGCTGATACCCATTGAGCTTCCCCGGTAAGGAATTTTTTGACATAGGGGCAATAAAGCCATGACCAAGCATTTGTTCTTGTTTCATTTATGGTATCTAAGGGTAGCTAAAATTAAACAATTAATGAAATAGAAATTGTTACATATTAACTATAAACCATGGGAAAAGCTTTGTCACAAATATGAGCAGAGTGCATAAATATAAAAACCAGTCCAATATCTCATTTCCTTGCCTTTTTGAAGAATATGAATCATTTTTTGATTCGAATACATGAATAAAATACTCCCGGAAGAAGATATGTTAAACTTAAATAGCTTACAGAGCAAGATTAGTTGGACAGTAGTAAGACGATAAGTAAATTCACTGTTAAAGTAATAACGAGCGGGATACCCTTGTCCTTGCCTGAAATTAAGAATGGGAATTAAGTTAGCATATCTGTTTATCCTGTTTTCAGCCTTCATCCCGCCGGGAAACGCTGTATTTACCAGGTGGGTCATTATCAATGGCTGTTCGCTCAAAGTAGATGGCAGTACCAATGTTAATAATTTTAGTTGTGCCATTTCCAATTACAATAAACCGGACACCATACTGGTCACTAGGAATGTTAGTCCCGTGCTACTTAATGGCAACATCCAGCTGGATGTTCAAAATTTTGATTGTCATAATGGAATCATGACCGCCGATCTTAGAAAAACATTAAAGGCAAAAGAATTTCCAAAACTGGTCATCAGGTTCCTGAATATCTCAAGGTACCCTGATGCTGATGCCAGGCAGGCAGTTACAAAGGGAGCTGTATTTATAGAACTGGCAGGGGTGTCGAGGCGTTTTGATGTGGATTATAAGGTGGTGTCAGCGGATAATAATTATATCAACCTGGTAGGTTCCAGGGTGGTGAATTTTTCAGATTTCAACCTTACTCCTCCCCGGAAATTAGGCGGAATGATACGCACCAAAAATGAGTTGAGCGTGGAATTTAATTTGCGATTAAAAGTGCTGAATTAACAGATACCTTTCAGGGATTGATCTTTGCAAAGATGATACCGGCGACAACGGCCTGGACTAACCCATAGAAAAACCAGCTCAATACCATAACAAGTGTAATGTCAAGCGAGCTGAAAGTGATCCACATGACCGGAAGCAATGCCACCAGTGAATACACCACACCAAATTCCAACCCTCTCAGCACAAAAGATCCATGGAATAATCCTTTAAATCTTTCCCAGAACCAGGACAAAGCAAAACTGATAATAAAGGCATGAGAGTAAAAGAGCACATCACGACTGCCGTCAGATTCAAATAAAGGATTATTGTACATCACAAAAAGCTCAGGCACATACCTGATGGTTAGAAATAATCCTCCATAACTAACTATAAACAAGATGACTCCGACAATTAGTCCTGATTTCAATACTTTTTTCATACGTCCTGGTTGCTTAAAGATACCATCCTTCGCTTGAAAGTTCAATGATGTACCGGTAATGTGTCAAAAACTTCTTTTTACAATTTACATGGAAGTACCCAGGACAAATAATACGGCGTCTTTTAAACATCAGATAACCAAATACAAAACATTCAGAACCTATCCTTGTTTTTAAGACATATGAATTATTTACTTTCTTCCTTCATGCCAGCTTCCCATTCATTGCGTACATTGTTTTTGGCATCACTAAATTCTTTCATGCCTCTTCCTACCCCTCGCATTAATTCAGGTATTTTTTTAGCACCAAACAGGAGTAGAACTATTACCAGTATGATCAGAATTTCATTAAAACCTAAAGGACCCATGATTTGATTTTTTATTTTTTTTAAAAGTAGGAAGCCGAAAACTCCGGCTTCCTACATCTATACCGAACAAAAGAGAAATACTATACTATAAAAGGATCTACAATAGCCGTGACCTGTGCCTGTGTCAATGGTTCATCAAACGCTTCCGAGGCCGCGTTGGCAGATATGCTTGTTCCATTTATTCCCGTGATCTGCACACCAGCCTGGGATGTGTTCTCTTCACCTGCATAAACAGCATCCACTCCCGGAATTCCTCCAGCATTATTGCCTGTGATCCAGGGCTTGTTAGCTGCCACTCCTCGAACCTGGCGTAAATGGCGCACATAGGAAGCATGTCTTGCTTCCACGGAATGTATCTGGAGCGCCGCAGTTAATACATCATTATTGCTAATCAGGTTTCCAGCCTGTCCTTTATAAGCTCTCACACCGGTATCCTCAAAAGCCTGGGATACAGCCAGGAAAGTATCATAATTGCTAAAAACTGTGGCATAGGGCCCGTTCATTGATCCGTTACCTGCGGTATAGTCAAAACTTGCTGCCGTAAATGAAACAGGCATGCCACCTAATTGCATAATAGTTTGCCTGAGTACAGCAACATGGGCCACTTCATGGTCCCGGATGGCAGTAAAGCCAGCTACATCAGCTGTTTGGATCAAACCGGAAGTAGCTACTGCTTTTTTGTAAAATTCCGATTCAAGGTATTCCAGCGTCAGGGCAAAGTTTAATACGTTTACAATGGAAGATGTGCTTTGCCCATATGCTTTTTTAAACAGGGAACTAAGCATCAGGGGAAGAGAGGCCAATGCTACTTTTCCTGCAATACCCGAGAATTGTTTCAAAGCACCTCTTCTGCCGTCAAGTCGGTCATACACTTCGGGATCGACCTTTTCTATTTCTGTGATTACATTATGTAGATTCATAAATATCTTTTTAGCTGGTTGGTAAATTTGAAGCGTTCAATTTGGATTTAAGGTATGTCCCTGCAATAGAAAGCACCTCGCCAGGCGTCCTAGCCTTATCCAATCCATTTGCATCTACAACATCATTGGAAGCAAAAGAATTTGGCGACAATAACTCTCTGATCAATGCAGCATGCCTGGCCTCAACCGAAACTATTTTTCCCGCCACTAATAAATAGTTCGCATCTGTAAGTAATTTACCGGCGCCATTATAGGCAGAGACACCAAGGTCTTCAAAAGCTTTTGCAGTAGCCAAAACACTCGCACGGGTGCCAAAATTGATGGAACTAAAATCTACTTCCAGTGCCTGGATGGCCTTCGTTCCAAGCTCAGTTTTGAAGAATTCACGGTGAGCAATCTCATGATCCCTGATATCAGTAAGGTAACTTGTTTCAGCAGCCGTGATACCTGAATACTGCGATTGAATGACCTGCGTATAAAAGGCAGCCTCCAGTTGTTCCAGTGCATAGGCATAGTTCAATATGCCTACATCACCGGATCCTAAATTGATACCCTCATTACTACTTGTCGTAGCATCTTTTTTGCAACCCTGTATGCCCGTCATTGATCCAATTGCCAAAACAGATACGCCTGCCAATCCACTAAAATGGAGAAACCTTCTCCTTGATACCTGCGATTGTGCAAGTTCCTCTCCAAAGGAAGGTTCCTTGCTTTTTCGATTCATAATTTCCATTTGTATTAATTAAAGGTGAAAAACTGATTGCTTCAGATGTACAGTTTGAAAGCAATTGATGATACCTACGAAAAGAGGATGCCTTTAGATTTAAAAAATTTTATACGGGATGTTTAATGAACTTCACATGGTATGTCTATTGACTTAAACAATCAGCTTTACTTTGGACAAAAGCTCAATCCGCCTGGGTTTTACAAATGGAATGTCTGAATAAGGAATAACTGTACATTCAAGCAAGAATCGGGTTGTGAAACACTACCATGTAAAATAGCTTTGCCCTACAAATTGAAACAGTAATGAACCAGCAAGCGCATTACAACTATAACCGGATTGCCGAATCCATTGAATATTTAACGCAAAACTTCAGGAAGCAACCATCGCTTGATGAGGTAGCTGAAAAAATACATGTAAGCCCTTTTCATTTTCAAAGATTGTTCTCAGAGTGGGCAGGTGTCAGTCCGAAAAAATTCCTGCAGTTCCTGACCATCGATCATGCTAAAACCATTTTGAAGGAAAAAGGAACAACCTTGTTTGACGCAGCTTTTGAAACAGGCCTTTCCGGTACGGGCAGGCTGCACGATCTTTTTATTAATATAGAAGGGATGACACCTGGGGAATACAAAAACGGGGGTGAGCATCTTTGCATCAATTATAGTTTTGCTGAAAGCCCTTTTGGAAATATCCTGGTGGCATCTACGCAAAAGGGCATCTGTTACATGGCTTTTGCTGATGATGAACAGCAGGCCTTTATTAACCTTCAACAACGATTTCCAAATGCTTCCTACAAACAGATAACGGATCTTATGCAGCAAAATGCCCTGTACATTTTTTCACACGATTGGAGTCAACTGGACCAGGTCAAATTGCACCTAAAGGGAACTCCCTTCCAGTTGAAAGTTTGGGAGGCATTGCTAAAGATTCCTATGGGTGTCCTAACCACGTATAAAACCATTGCCCAAGGTATTGACAATCCCAATGCATTAAGAGCAGTTGGTTCAGCCATTGGTCAAAACCCTGTTGCATTTATCATTCCCTGTCATCGTGTAATACAGTCTGCAGGTACATTCGGCAACTACCATTGGGGTTCACAGCGTAAAACAGCCATGATTGGCTGGGAGGCAGCCAAAGCCTCTCATGTGGTTTAGAATAGCAATTTTCGGGTTGACCTGCTTTCCTCATCATCGCAGTTTTACATCATAAACGATTAGCATGAAAACATTCATTTTGATTCATGGTTCCTGGCACAGTGCCTGGAACTGGCATAAGGTTGTCCCACTGTTGGAAAAGGCAGGCCATAGGGCATTGGCAATAGATCTTCCAGGCATGGGCAGAGACAAAACCCCCATACAGGAAGTAACCTTGAAATCGACTGTAGAAAAGATCTGTGAATTAATAGACAGCATCACGGGGAAAGTAATACTGGTGGGCCATAGCAAAAATGGCATTATGATCTCCCAGGCTGCTGAATACCGACCTGATAAAATTGAGAAGCTGGTTTACCTGGCTGCCTACCTTATTCCTCATGGCAAAACCCAAAGAGAGTATTCCTTACAGGATACTGATGGATGGCTGAAGCCCTATGTTACGCAATACCCGGAGACCAAATCGCACACGCTTCAACCCATCATTTACAAAGAAGGATTGTATCACGATTGCGAAGATGCTATCACTGAGCTGGCAAAATTATTACTGAGCCACGAACCGGTTGAATCAGGTATTGTACCCTTACAACTCACGGAAAAAAACTATGGGAGGGTTCCGAGGGTATATATTGAATGCACTAAAGACCGGGCAGTAACTCCTTTCATACAAAGAAAAATGTATACAGAACTGCCTTGTGAAAAAGTGTACAGTCTTCCCACCAGTCATTCACCATTTTTCAGTAAGCCAACAGAACTGGTGGATATATTGTTGCATATCTAAGTTTCCGCTTATTGGAACAAGCTGGGCTGGTATATTGTATAACGAAGTATCCTTTGAACTTCAATTATTCAACATTATACCTGCGGCTGGACTAAAGCTATATTTCCTTGTTGAATCCCCGTACTATCCCCGTATGAGAACGGATAATGAACGGGTATAGTACGGAGAAAGATGGGTGAAGGATCGGGTAGCAGTATAGTTGCCATTAACTAACTATACATCTCCTATACACATGAAGTAATGAAGATGAGCGCCTTATTTTATTTAAGCCTGGATAATCTTGCCCTGGATTTTCATTTCTTCCAGGTCGATGAGGTATAGGTATTTTCGGATCAATTCTTCATCAAATTCCGAATGGGTATTTATTACGGCCAGTAATTTGCGCTGCTCATTCAGCATGTCAAGGTAAATGCCCTGGTACCTGTCCAAGGCGGTAACTCCTCCATTATTTAGTTCTTCAAAGGGCTGCTGAAAAAAATTCACTTCAAGTTGAAGCCTTGCCTTTAAATTATCAATGTGATCATTACGCATTTGGTCGTCGCCATACTTGTTCTGTAAATAATGAAGTGATGTAGCAGCAATCTTCTTTCGGATGATCATCTCCTGCTGCAGCTCTGGAATAACAGTGAACTTATCTTCAAGGTTCACTTTTCGGATCACCCAGGGCAGGGTTAACCCTTGTAATACTAATGTTACAAGTATAACAATGAACGTGATAAAGAGAATGAGGTTACGAAAGGGAAAAGCCTGGTCCTGGTTTATTAGAATTGGAATGGACAGTGCAGCGGCAAGTGATACCACGCCCCTCATCCCTGCCCAACCCAGGATAACAGGTCCCTTCCAACCAGGATTAGGATCTGCAACTTTAATAAAATGGCTCATAAACCGGGTAAACAAAGAAGCTCCAAAAGTGCAAAGCATACGTGTAAGGATCAACACCAATGAAATTGCCAGCCCATATCCAATAGCTTTTCCTACGCCAATCTCACCCAACTGACCGGTGATCAGTGGCAACTGGAGCCCTATAAGTAAGAAAACGAGCCCATTCATTACAAAAACAATATTTGTCCAGACATTGACACCTTCAACCCTGCTGCGGTAGTTAAGCATACGCTGTCGCCTTGCTGATAACAGCAGGCCACCACTTACTACCGCCAGCACTCCTGAAAAATGAAAATGCTCCGCAGCATAATACATACAATAAGGCGTAACCAGGCCTAACACGATCTCTATGCTGGAAGTCGTTGGCAGCCATCGATGTATGGCATAGAATATCCCTCCTATCAAAAGACCGATCAATATCCCCATCAATACAACGATAAAAAAGCTTTTTGTAGCCTCTCCCAGGTGAAACTGGCCTGTGATAACAGCAGCCAATGCGAAACGAAACACAATAAGTGAAGAAGCATCATTCAGCAGGCTTTCTCCTTCAATAATACTTAGAAATGATTTTGGCACTTTCACCTCCCGCATAATGGTTGTAGCAGAAATGGCATCAGGAGGCGATATAAGGCCACCCAAAAGAAAGCCCAATGCCAGAGTGAACCCCGGAATGATTGCCCGGGAAGCAAAAGCTATAACACAGGAAGTAATGATAACAATAGGAAAAGCAAAACTGGTGATCACTCGTCTCCACTTCCAGAATTCTTTCCACGAAACCTGCCAGGCTGCTTCATAAAGAAGGGGTGGAAGAAAAATAAAGAATACAAGGTCAGGGTCGATAGTAATATGCGAGAAGGCTGAAGTAAAACTTAGTGCCAACCCTACTAACACCAGCACTATGGGATAGGCAATGCGTAGCTTATTAGCGATCATTACCAGTGCCAGAATGATCACAATAAGATAAACAAACTGGATAAAGAGGTTTTGCATGCCAGGGTTTATCTAATAAAAATAATGAAAGCCCGTTACAGGGCTTTCATTCAGTGAATTCATTTATTTTCAATACCAGATGGAAATTTTGATCAGCAGGGCTACAAAACCAGCTTAGTTACCCAAGTCAAAAGATCAAAGGTTTTTCTTCCTTGATACTTACCTGGGGCTGCAATACCTTATTTACTGTTTGTGTTACTATTTCTTTGGCAACACTAAAATCAGCAGCTTGCTTAATGTCTTCGGATGATGCTCCTATTTTGACACTGTATTTACCGGCATCTGCGATCCATGCTGAACGACCGGTATCAAAAGATACAAGGTCAACTGCATTGATAGTAAAACTTACTGTCTGTGATTGACCTGGTTGCAAGACCCTTGTCTTTGCAAATGCTTTTAATTCGACAGTAGGCTTGTCTAACTTTCCTTTTGGAGCAGTGATATATAATTGTACAACTTCTTTCCCGGCAACACTACCTGTATTTGTTACGGTTACGGATGCTGTTAGTTTCCCCGAAAATGTAGATGAGCCCAGTTTGAGTGCTGTATAATTAAAACTGGTGTAACTAAGGCCATAACCAAAGGCGTAAGCAGGTTTTACACCAAAACTGTTGAAAAAACGATAGCCAACATAGATGCCCTCATTGTAGGTCACTTCTGCTGGTATTACTTTCATGCCCAACATCCCTGCTTCTTCCTTTCCGGGTATTTCTTTACCGGGAAAGCTCTTTGCAGAAGCTACATCGGTATATTTCACAGGGAATGTTGTAGCTAAACGCCCGGATGGATTCACCTTTCCACTCAACACATCAGCTACGGCATTGCCAGCTTCAAGGCCCGGCTGCCATGAAAGCAATACAGCATCTACCTTATCCTGCCAGCTGCTTACTTCTATCACTCCCCCACTGTTGATGATGACAACAACCTTTTTGCCTTTTGCATGAAAAGCTTTGGATACAGCATCAATCAGGGCCACTTCTGAAGCTTTTAAATTAAAATCGTTTTCAACTTTACGGTCACTCCCCTCACCTGCATTCCTGCCAATAGTGATCAGTGCAACAGATGATTCATTTGCTTTCTTCTCCAGTAAATTTTGATCTATATCTAATTCAGCAATGCGGGGCGTAGGATTTGCAAATTCCTCAAAAAATGTTTTCTTAGGCTGCTTGGCTTTTTCAGCTGTTACATAGTTTGTATATCCGGAGGACAACTCAGGGTCGATAGTAAATCCTGCATTGGTTAGTCCATCAACCAAGGAGATTGTATAGGCTTCATTTACATCACCACTACCAGTTCCGCCAGAAATAAAATCGTAAGAGGTGTTGCCAAAAGCTGCAATAGTCCCTGCAGATCCATGTAATGGTAGTGCTGCATTATTTTTCAATAATACCATTCCATCAGTGGCTGCCTTCCTTGCCAATAAGGCATGCGCATTCAGATCAGGTTTGTTGCTGAATGCATATCTTTTATAAGCCTGGCTATTCAATATATAATCTACAATTCTCGCGGCAGATTCATCTAACACGTTCACATCAAGCGAACCGTTGGTCAATGCTTCGGTAATTGCTTTTTTCTGAGCAGCAGTACCGGGCATCAGCAGGTCATTGCCAGCTTTTAATTGTGCCACGGCATCTTTTCCTCCAAACCAATCGGTCATGACCAGGCCTTTAAAGCCCCATTCTTTTCTAAGTACGGTGGTTAACAGGTCTTTGCTTTCAGATGTAAAGGTTCCGTTCAATAGATTATAAGAACTCATTACCGTCCATGGCTGCGCTTCTTTAACTGCTATCTCGAAAGGCTTTAAATAAATTTCCCTCAGTGCCCTTTGACTGACTATGGTATTCACAGAATTGCGATGCGTTTCCTGGTTATTAGCCGCGAAATGTTTGATAGATGTACCTACTCCATTGGATTCAATTCCATTTACCATGGCTGCCGCCATTTTGCCTGATACCAGAGGATCTTCGGAATAATATTCAAAATTGCGCCCGCCCAGCGGGTTCCGGTGGATATTCATACCCGGACCGAGCAGCACATCCACGCCATATTCTTTAACCTCATTACCCATGGCTTTTCCTACCTGTTGCACCAATTCAGTATCCCATGTGCTGGCCAGTAAGGATGCTATGGGCCATGCTGTTGCATAATAGGTATTGGGATCATTCTTCCTTTTAGGTTCAATGCGCAGTCCTGCAGGACCATCAGCCACAATGGTATTAGGCAAGCCCAGGCGGGATATGGCGTATGTCTCCCCGGCCGCACCAGCCACTTTATCGCTGATCTGTCCTATACCTGTGCCCATTTCCATTTTACCCGGGATGTTCATACCCATGCCTACTACGAGGTTAACTTTTTCTTCCTGTGTCATTTTTTTGACAAGGGCTTTGGCTTTTGTAGACTGGCTGTAGGCAGCGGAAAAGATCATTAAACATGTAGTGAGAAGGGATAAATATTTCATATAGCTGATTGAGACCCTAAAGCTGCAACAAAAAGCAGGTCGTTGATTTGACATTTGTCAAAAAGCAGGAGCCTATTTCTGGGCCCTGATGCGGCTTAAAGTTTCCAAAGTAATACCCAGGAAGGAGGCAATATAGGAAAGAGGTACCTGCTGAATAATCTGTGGCGAATGTTTCAAAAGTTTTTGATAGCGTTGTTGGGCAGTCTCAAACTGAATAGACCTCATGCGCTCCTGTGAAAGGATAAGCGATGAGGTGACCATTTTACGAAGCAGGCGCTCCACATCATGGTATTCATTAGCCAGTTTCATGAACTGGTCATGATGAATGCCGTAAATATAAGAAGGCTGAATGGCCTGGATGATCAAATGGCTGGGGGTTCGGTTAAAGAAGGAAGTAATGGACAAAAAGAACTGGTCTTCCAGTGCGATCCATTCAGTAACCTCCTTATTATCCTTGTTGTAATAGATCCTGGCAACACCCTTCTCTATATAATAGATATAATCGCTAATGGTATTTTCACGAAGCAGCAGGTGATCCTTTGTCACTTCCCACATCTTCCAGGCGGCAAAAAAATCAGTACGGCTATCCCCGTTAAGGGTTGATATCCTTTCAATGGCTTTCACTAATTTTTCCACTAGTGAAAGATAAGACAAAAGGCATTTTACATACACCCGAAAATGAACAATCAGTTTAATTTGCTTATGAGTGCAGCAAAAGATCCTTACTTAAGGAACTTTATTTTCAATAGCCATTGCTTTACGATTAATTCGGCCTCTTTAAATATCCGCAGCACTTTGCGCGGTTGAAGCAACAAGTGGGTAGCACACCCAATGAATATCGAAGTTCGATGAAATAATGGATGGCTTTAGGTTTTGATTTTAATGAGGTCTTGACTATAAGAAAACTAAATGCCCGCCTACGCTCCTTCGTTTTACTCAGGAGCTTCGGCGGGCGCTGTAGCCCGGACAAGAATCGAACTTGTATCTAAAGTTTAGGAAACTTCTATTCTATCCATTGAACTACCGGGCCAAAGAAGCGCAAAAATAATGGTTCAATGGCTTATAAATCAAAACTATCCTTGCAAAAAACTTAATTTACAGGATCAAGAACATTTATGAAAAAGATCATTTCGCTCCTGGCTTTCCTTTTTATACTGGGCATTACCACATCAATAGCCCAAAAGCCTACCCTGAACCATATAGCTCATTATATATATGATCTTCAAAAAAGTACCCGTTTTTATACCCATGTAATTGGACTGGACACCATTCCTGAACCATTTCATGATGGCAAACATACCTGGCTTTCAATTGGAGAAAAGACCCACCTCCACCTGATTCAGGGGGCCACGAAGCCTGAATTCCATGACAAGAACAGCCATATCTGCTTTACCGTGCCTTCCGTAGAACAGTTCATCAAAACATTAAAAAATGAGGGAATAGCATTTGAAGACTGGGTAGGCACACCCGGGGCCATCACCCACCGCGTAGACGGGGTGTTACAGATCTATTTTAAAGACCCGGATGGCTATTGGATAGAGGTAAATGATGCAAGGCAATAAGGTTTATCACTTTCGGCTTTACGCTTATCTTTGCAGCCCTCAATTTTTGATCTATGAAATTTTATAACATACTGATAAAATACCGTTTATATATAGGCCTGGTACTGATAGTGGCCGGTTTGGCTATGAACCTTACCATCAGTGGCTTCTGGCCTGTGTTCCCACTATACCTGGTTGGATTGATCCTTATTGCAGGACATTTTTTCTTTGGCCCCCTTCGCCTGATACAGGAACATATGGAAAGCGGCAATATGGAAGAGGCTGAAAAAGTGATCAATTCCATTCAATTTCCCAACCTGCTCTATAAGCCCATTCGTTCTGTGTACTATACCCTAAAAGGGAATATTGCCATGATGAAGCAGGACTTCGACTCGGCAGAAGTAAACATGAAGAAAGGCCTGGACCTGGGCATGCCTATGAAGGAAGCTGAAGGCGCAAGCATGTTGCAAATGGGTATGCTGGCCATGCAAAAGAATGACATGAGAGGCGCTGAAAGTTATATACGCCAGGCGCTTCGCAAGGGTTTGCCTGATAAAGAGAACCATGCAGCCGCTTACCTCCAGATGTGCAGCCTGATGATGAATAAAAGAGAGTTCCGTGCCGCCAAGGATTTTTTCCGGAAGGCCAAAGCACTAAAGCCAACCACTCCCCAGATCGTTGACCAGATCAAACAAATTGAAAAATACATATCAAGGATTCCCGGATAATGAATCAGCCCTTATCGAAGATCGATACTATTATTTTCGACCTGGGAAACGTCTTGGTGGACTGGAATCCTTCCTACCTGTTTAATAAGATATTTCATAAAAAAGAAGATAGGGATTTCTTCCTGGAAAATATATGCACGCCTGAATGGCATAATACGCAGGATGCAGGCAGGTCGCCGCAAGAAGCAACAGAAGAAAAAGTAAAGGAATACCCTGAATGGGAACACGCCATCAGGGCTTTTTATGCACGTTGGAAAGAAATGTTCATGGGGACAATTGATGGATCTGTAGCAATACTCCGTGAATTAAAATCCAAAGGATATAAACTCTACGCACTTACCAACTGGAATGCTGAATTGTTTAACCAAACCCTGGATGATTTTCCCTTTCTTCAATTGTTTGATGGGAAAGTGGTGAGTGGTGCTGTGAAGAAAACCAAGCCTGGTGAAGACATCTACCTGCATTTACTGGATAAATACAAAATAACCCCGGGACAGGCATTGTTCATTGATGATAAAAAGGAAAACATTCTCACAGCTGAAAAACTGGGAATTAAAGGAATACATTTCCGCGATCCCGAACAACTAAGAAAGGACCTGCAGGAATCAGGTATTTTATAAACAGAAACCATGCAAACAACAGAAGCGATCATCTTTGATCTGGGCGGTGTGCTTATCGACTGGAATCCCTCCTACCTCTTTGATACCTTATTTGATGATAAAGAAAAAAAGAAGCATTTCTTTGAAAATATATGCACTTCTGAATGGAATGAAGAGCAGGATGGGGGCCGTTCAATCAAAGAAGGTACAGAGCTATTGGTAAATCGTCACCCGGAATGGAAGGAATATATCGAGGCTTTCTATGGCCGTTGGGAAGAAATGTTGGGAGGCCCTATTCATGACACGGTTGATATTTTCAGGGATCTGAAACAGTCCGGGAAGTACCGTTTGTATGCACTGACCAACTGGAGCGGTGAACTCTTTCCTATTGCCCTGGAGCGTTATGATTTCCTGCATTGGTTTGATGGACGGGTGGTAAGCGGGGATGAAAAAATGCGCAAACCTTTTCCTGAATTTTACCAGCTTACTCTCAACCGGTTTGACCTGCAACCTGAACGCACATTATTCATAGATGATAATCTTCGAAATGTAAAGGCGGCAGAAGAACTGGGCATTCAGGCCATACGTTTTGAAAGCCCTGCACAATTAAGAAAAGATTTGGAAGCCCGCGGCATTATTTAAAGTACCCGGCATTATCTTACAGCTAAAGACTGCATATGGTGAGGATTTTGTGCTTCCTTCTTTTACTGAACTGCTCATCCTGCTATATGATCAGGGCCTATAAGGTGCGCAAGTTCCAGTTGACAGATCCTCAACGCATGCCTTATGTTTCTATAGCTCCATCAACAACACCCTATTATTTTAAACAAGACACAACTGAAAACCGCTACCGTGATATAAAAAACTACCTCGATACTACCTTACCCAAATCACACACTGCCGCTTTCCTGGTTATAAAAAATGACAGCATACTGTATGAACGCTATTTTAATGGCTTCACACAGCAATCAAAGCTTCCTTCTTTTTCAGTAGCTAAATCATTTGTGTCTACACTTGTAGCTATAGCACTAATGGAAGGAAAGATCAACTCGCTCCAGGACCCTATAACAAAATATATCCCCGAGCTTTATCAAAAAGACCAGCGTTATGAAAGGATAACCTTGCAGCACCTGCTGGATATGAAAAGTGGTTTACATTTTAATGAAGGCTCTTATGGCTTGAAAGATGATGCGATTAAACTGGGTTTCAGACCTAATATTTTTAAGCATGTGCTGAAAGTAAAAATTGAAATGGAGCCAGGAAAAACATTCAGGTACCAGAGCATCAATACTGAATTACTGGCCATTGCTGTTCAAAGGGCCACAGGGAAAAAGGTGGCACCTTACCTGCAGGAAAACCTTTGGCAACCACTGGGAGCAGAATTTGAAGCCAATTGGAATGTGGATAGCAAAAAGCACCAACAGGAAATAGCTTTTGCAGGATTGAATGCTACAGCCAGGGATTTTGCCAAACTGGGACAGCTATTTATTCAAAAAGGACAATGGCAGGGGAAGCAGATATTGAGTCCCTCCTGGGTGTCCAGGGTGAATAATGCAGACAGCATGGAGCAAGCCGGTGGTTACAAGAATCAATGGTGGAGCGAATTAAGCAGCATTTACTTCAATGACTCTTTGTCGGCTGATCGGTTTCGCAGACAAACTTCACATTCAGACCAGGTAAACAAAACAGCAAAAGGCTATCAGGTTCGCTACCGTACTGATGCCTTTAATGCAGAAGGTTTACTCAACCAGTTTATTTACATCAATCCTAACAGCCATGTGGTCATTGTGAGATTAGGAAGGTATTGGTATCATCCTAATATGTATGCCAATGAATTTATCTATAACCTTGGCAACACGCTTTCCTCATTCTAACACAGGACGCAGCCATCTTTCAGCTTCTTCAATAGACATGCCTTTGCGGGAAGCATAATCCTCCAACTGGTCCCTGCCGATCTTACCTAATCCAAAATAGTGGCTTGAGGGATGAGCGAAATACCATCCGCAAACCGAAGCGGGTGGATCCATAGCCAGGCTTTCAGTAAGGGTGATACCTGCATTCTCAGTGGCATTCAGCAAATCAAACAATTTCCACTTCTCCGTATGATCGGGACAGGCAGGATAACCAGGCGCGGGCCTGATGCCTTTATATTGTTCTTTGATCAATTGCTCACTGGTCAATGATTCATTCTTTTCATAACCCCAGTATTCTTTTCTCACCTGCTCGTGCAGGCATTCAGCAAATGCCTCTACAAAACGGTCTGCCAGTATCTGCACCAATATCTTATTATACTCATCATGCTGCGAAGCAAATCGGTCAATATGTTCACGGGCACCATGAATGGAAACTGCAAATGCACCCATATAGTCGTCACCTTTGGGCGAAACAAAATCTGCCAATGAATAACTGGGTTGGCCCACAGCTTTTTTTGATTGCTGGCGCAAAGATTCCAGCTGTACATCTCCATTAGCAGTTTGCACCGTGATGGTATCCCTGTTATTGGAACTGGCAGGCCAGAATCCTATGACGCCATTAGCTGTAAACCATTTTTCTGCTACGATCTTATCCACCATTTTCATGGCATCATTGTACAGACGGGTGGCTTCCTTTCCAAATTTTTCATCACTCAATACCTCGGGAAACCTTCCCGGCATTTCCCAACCAATGAAAAATGGTCCCCAGTCAATATACCGGGCAATGGAGGCAAGGTCATAATCCCTTAATACTTTAACTCCATTAACCTGTGGTTGTACAGGCTGATAGTTTTCCCAGTCTATTGATTCCTTACTGGCCACAGCCTGGTCATAGGGAATCAGTACTTTGTTCTTCTGCTTATTCAGGAACTGTTCCCGCAATGCTCCGTATTCTGTGCCTGTCTGTTCCAGGAAACCATCCTTGCTTTCCTTATTCAGCAGGTTACTTACTACTGTCACACTCCTTGATGCATCCAGTACATACACTACTCCATTATCATATTCCGGTGCGATTTTTACAGCGGTATGTGTACGGGAAGTAGTAGCGCCACCAATCAACAAAGGTTGTTTCATATTGCGGCGCTTCATTTCCCGGGCCACATGCACCATCTCATCCAATGAAGGTGTGATCAATCCACTTAAACCTATGATATCAACATTTTCTTTTTGTGCCGTTTCCAGTATCTTATCAGCGGGCACCATTACACCAAGATCAATTACTTCATAACCATTGCAACCTAACACTACCCCTACGATGTTTTTTCCAATGTCGTGGACATCTCCTTTCACTGTAGCCATCAATACCTTGGCTGCACCGGCCACCTCATCAGCCTTTGTGCCTGCCGCCAAATGCGCCTTTAGTCTTTGTTCTTTTTCCGTTTCGATATAGGGAGTAAGTATGGCGACAGATTTTTTCATAACCCTGGCACTTTTCACTACCTGGGGCAGGAACATCTTTCCACTTCCAAACAAATCCCCAACTACGTCCATTCCTGCCATCAGGGGACCTTCAATCACATCAAGGGGCTTTGGATATTTTATCCTTGCCTCTTCCGTATCTGCATCAATATAATCAGTAATCCCATTAACGAGGGCATGCTTTAAGCGTTCTTCCACAGAGGCATTCCGCCAGCTTTCATCTTTGGCTTCTCCTTCCTTCCCTTTTGCTTTTACCGTTTCGGCAAAGTTGACCAGCCTTTCAGTGGCATCGGGCCTGCGGTTTAGGATCACATCTTCACAAAGCTCTTTAAGCTGTGGCTCTATTTCATCATACACCACCAATTGTCCTGCATTGACAATACCCATATCCATACCTGCCCTGATAGCATGGTAAAGGAATACCGCATGTATGGCTTCCCGCACATGGTCATTGCCCCTGAAGGAAAATGACACATTGCTTACCCCACCACTTACTTTTACCAATGGCATCTTTTGCTTGATGATGCGGGTGGCTTCAATAAAATCAACAGCGTAGTTATTATGTTCTTCAATTCCGGTAGCTATAGCAAAAATGTTGGGATCAAAGATGATATCCTGTGGTTCAAAACCCACCTGCTCTGTCAGTATCTTATAAGCTTTCTCACAGATAGTGATCCTTCTTTCCAGGGTATCAGCCTGGCCCTGTTCGTCAAATGCCATTACTACCACAGCTGCTCCATAAGCCTGGCAGATGAATGCCTGCTCGATGAATTTAGCTTCGCCCTCCTTCATGGAAATAGAGTTCACAATGCATTTACCCTGCACGCATTTCAACCCTGCTTCAATGATCTCGAACTTCGAAGAATCGATCATGATGGGGATCCTGGCGATATCCGGCTCCGCCTGCAAAAGGTTGAGGAAGGTAGTCATTGCCTTTACGCCATCCAGCAAGGCATCATCCATATTCACATCGAGAACCTGTGCGCCATTTTCCACTTGCTGGCGTGCCACGCTGAGGGCTTCCTCGTATTTATTTTCCCGTACCAGCCGGGCAAACTTTTTAGAACCGGTTACATTGGTACGTTCACCAACATTAATAAAATTCGATTCAGGCCTGATGGTCAATGGCTCCAGCCCTGATAGTTTCAGATAAGGTTTGATAATAGTCTGTTCACTCATTATATTTATTTTGCCACTAAGGCACGAAGGCACTAAGGTTCACAAAGTAAGAATCCTTCTTTTGATGCCATCTTTAATTAGTGGGACGCTAAAATTTATTAAATAGCCCAGTTGTTTGTTAGTAAGTTTCAAATAACTTAATAATTGTGCTTCCCACACAGGATGAAATATTTCCTGTGCTTTCAATTCAACAATAACACAATCTTCAACAAGAAGATCTAATCGCAATCCTTCTTCAAAAGTTAAACTATCATAAACAATCGGGACTCTTTTTTGAGAAATAAAGCTTAATTCTCTTTTTGTAAGCTCATAACAAAAACACTTTTCATAAACACTTTCCAACAACCCCGGACCCAGTGCTTTATGCAATTGATAGGCAATATCAACTATTTCTTTTCCAACATTTTCAATGAATATTTTCTCTGCCTTATCCATTAATATCTCTTATTTCCTTCTTTGTGTTTCTTTGCGCCTTTGGGTCTTTGCGGCCGTTGCTGTTTTTAAGCTAAGTCCTTTTCAAGCACCGGCAAAGGCCTTGGTTTGATATTGCGCACATGCTCCGCTATATGCCTGATATGATCGGGGGTGGTACCACAGCAGCCTCCAACGATGTTGACAAACCCGGCTTCAGCCCAGTCTTCAATAAAGTGAGCCGTTTCCTCTGGTTGTTCATCATACTCACCCATGGCATTCGGCAGGCCGGCGTTCGGATAGGCAGAAGTGTAACATTCCGAAATCTGGCTCAATTCCTCTATGTGAGGACGCATCTCTTTGGCACCCAGCGCACAATTCAATCCCACACTCAGGGGACGTGCATGCCGAATGGAAGCGTAAAATGCTTCCAATGTCTGGCCACTCAGGGTTCTGCCCGAAGCATCAGTGATGGTGCCACTGATCATGACAGGAAGTTCTTCCTGGTTTGTTTCCCTGAAATATTTCTTGATGGCAAAGATGGCTGCTTTGGCATTCAGTGTGTCGAATATGGTCTCTATCAACAACAGGTCAACTCCGCCATCTACCAACCCCTTCACCTGTTCGTAATAGGCTTCCACAGCTTCGTCAAATGTCAGGGCCCTGTAACCTGGATTGTTGACATCCGGGGAAAGAGAAAGAGTTTTATTAAGTGGACCTATAGCGCCTGCCACGAATTTTTCTTCTCCGGAGCCTACCAGCAACGTGGCTTCCTTGGCGATCTTTGCTGCAGCTACATTGATCTCGTAGGCCAGGTCCTGCATGCCATAATCGGCAAGCGATATCTTGTTCGCGTTGAAGGTATTGGTCTCAATGATATCAGCGCCCGCCTCCAAATAATGACCATGGATCTCTCGGATGATATGCGGTTGCGTCAGGCATAACAGGTCATTATTACCTTTCACATCACTGGGCCAGTTTTTAAATCGCTCGCCCCTGTAGTCTTCTTCTTTTAGGTGATAACGTTGTATCATGGTGCCCATGGCGCCATCAATGATCAGGATGCGATGATTCAATAAGTCACGGATATCTTTCATAATAATTTATTTAGCAGAAAAAGGGATCAATACAGGAAAATGTTACTGCTCTTGCAAATAGATTGATGATGCTAATAAACGAGGAATCCCTTAGAGTGAGTTTCTACGTTTATTAGTTCTGTTGAGGCCGAACAATAAACAAATCCGCCTTGAGGCACAAAAGTAAAAAATATAACCGGTAATGGTAAAACTTTACGATAAGGGATGCTACTTGCAACTTATGATCAGCGGCTGGAAACATAACTATCCACCGGCAGCCGGTTCTGAAGGCTGCGGGCCAAGGTCATTTCATCAGCATATTCCAGCTCACCGCCAAAGGCAATACCCCTGGCAATCGTTGTTACCCTGGTACCTGCCGGTAATTTCTTTTGAATATAATAGATCGTAGTATCTCCCTGTATCGTCGGACTGAGGGCGAAGATGACCTCCAGGGTTTCTTCCTTATGCACCCGGTTCACCAGGGTCTCGATATTTAACTGGTTTGGCCCCACGCCGTCAAGCGGAGAAATAACGCCTCCCAATACATGATAGGTGCCACTGAATTGCTGGGTGCTTTCCAAAGCTATTACATCCCTGATATTCTCCACCACGCAAATGACATCCTGCTTGCGCATGCTATTGGCACAGATGGAGCAGATATCGGCATCCGCCACATTATGACAACGCTGGCAGAACCTGATCTCTGTACGCATCCGGCTCATTACCTCGCTGAAATGCTGCACATCTTCAGCATCTTCCTTCAGCAAATGAAGCACTAAACGAAGTGCCGTTTTCTTGCCGATACCCGGAAGCTTAGAGAACTCATTAACCGCATTTTCCAGCAGGGAAGAAGAAAATTGCATAAGTGATAAAGGTACAAAAAAGGGAGCAGCAGGATGGTAAAAAACAGCTGCTTCACGTTCAAATTGTTGTTAAGAAATATCTCTGTAAATGCCTCTAAACTAGCCAGGATCAGCGTTCAAATTCATTATCCCAGTTGGGCTTGATGGTCACTTTCTGCTCAATAGGCCTTACCAGTTCCGGCTGCTTTTTAATTCCGAAAAATTGACCCGGGTCCCACTTGCCATTATCATTTGTATCATACAGTATCCTAAGCTCATAATCGCCAGGCACAAACCGTGTTTTGCTGAACGTGCCTGATTTAACAGGCGCAGAGAAGATCACCTGGTCATTCTGCACAAAGAGCAATACAGGATTTTTGGACAGGTCAATGTTGCGCAGTCGTATGCTTACATTCCCATAATCAGCAGCAGATTTTGTCAGGAAGGTCAATGTATCCGTTTTCAACAGTTTCTTGCCTGCTGAATCGGCGGCAAAATCCTTATCCAGCACGAGGTTGTAACGGGTAGCTTCCTTCCAGGGAGTATGTATGGTCAATACTTTAGCCGAACTGTCCAGCCTCGCTGAATAATTCACGGGATTAAAGCTACTGTCGGTCGTTAGGGCAATTTTGCTGCTGTCAAAGCTTTTTAAGGCAGTACCAAAATTGATCGTAAGGTCTTTATTCAGGTCCTGCTGACCTCCGGAAGCATCAGATGTAAAAATAAGCCGGTTCTCTGCCCGCGCCCTGGCCAGGGGGTTTGCAGCAACAGTAGTGGCAGGCGCTACTTCCCTGTAAGCATATAGTGTAATTGAAGTATCGGCAAGGCCTGTATGAACAGGTGAATCAGCAAAAGCAAATAACTGTGTCTTGTTGATATACTTCCTGCCGGAGCCTGCATCACCAAGGGCATATATAGCAAATGTGCCGGGAGGAAGGTTATGAAAATGGAAATTACCACCAGCCTCCACCTTGGTCACATACATGGGTCTTTGTTTCATTACCGCCGAATCCTGCAGATTTTTGTGCAACACAACTATTAGGGTAGAATCTGTCTTTCCTGTTTGTGCCAAAACCACTTTTCCTTTCAGTTCCAAAGAATCCAATACAGAACCGGTGGAAAATGTATAGGTAAAGTTCTTCAACACATTCCCCTCGTTATAATCCTTTATAGCATTTCCGAAATTAAAAATGTAGGTTGTATTGGGCTCCAGCGTGTCCTTGAAATGGATGTTGATGGTCTTGCCTTTTACATCAACCCTGGGGTTGTTTTGAAACAAGGGGGTAAAAAGCAGGTTGTTCTGCACATCCTGAAGATCCACATATTCATCAAAGTTGAGCGTGATGCGATCGGAGCGAAAATTTAATGTCGAATCACGGGGCGTTGCATTCAGTAAATGTGGTGGAATGGAATCCCTGGGGCCTCCCTGTGGAGGAATAATGTTGGCACATGAGGCACCAAACAAACTGGCAACGACCATTAAAAACAATATAGCTACAGGAAATACAGTCCTCATTGATAGGCAAACATAAAACCTTTCCGATGAATCCCTTGAACCCTGTTACTAAGAAAGCCTTAAAACAGAAGGTACGCCGGTCATATCAGTTATAGTAAATATTTGAGTACAACTGCCTGGATAAAAATCGGGAAGTAGTCAGCATTTACAATACCCTGAATTCCGTAAACTCCTCTTCTTCCTTCAATTCATGCAGTGAAGCATAAAGTTTATGCTCTTTCACAAAATTGCACCAATGGCATTCGGGTTTACCACAACCCTTATAAAAGTCATGCGCCTGGATCCGCTCCCAGCTTTGATGCACCTGCTCCAGCACTATCTCTTCATGATCAGGGTTGATCACTATTTTCTTACGGTCAAACTCATTCTTGTCATTGGGTTCAATGAAAAGAAATTCAATACCCATTAATTCTTTGTTCTTTGCTTTCTGGCGGTCGAACAGGATCTTATAGAATACTGCCTGCCTCCAGTAATTACCACCTTCAGGCTTCTGTGGATGTCCCGGTTCAACAAACTCCCAACGGCGGTTGCTCTTTTCAAGGCTCCCTGTTTTAAAATCAGTGATCAACACTTCATTACCCCAGTATTGCAATTTATCGGCAAAACCTTTTAGGGGTACATGGTCCACTACAGCTTCCATAGGCACCTCCGTACGCACAAACTCCTCACCTGCTCCGGCGAAATACTGATCATACAATGCGGCAAGACACCTGGAACCATATTCGGTAAACCGCTGCAGGCTTTCCTTTGTAAATACTTCCCTGTTAAAATGTAAATGCCATTGAAAACGATTGATCAATACCTCTTTGGAAGGATACTGGCGTCCCGCTTCCATCATCTTCACATAAAAGAAATTTAGGGCATCGTGCATGCTGCTACCAAATTGCGCACTTTCACTGATGGCGGAAGGTATCCGGATTAGGTTGTTGTAATAAAATTTAATAGGACACTCCAGGTAGTTATTGAGCGCCGTAACATTCATTTTGAAATTAACCAGCAGGTTATCTATAAAATCCTTTTCTGCTTTTTCCAACTCAGGTTGTTGTATCAGGCCATAACGAAGGGAAGAATAAACCAGCCTGGTTTCTTCATCAATAGTCACCGGTTGCACTTTCAGATCTAATGCATTCATTTCGGCAATGAACCTTGAAGCTTCCAGGGCCTTGCCTTCATTGGTAAAAGAAGGATAGGAAATATATAAATGTTTTTCAGCCCTGGTTGCTGCCACAAAGAACAGCCTTCTCAACTCCTCTTCTTTTTCCTCAGGCGATTCGCTGGTGAATACATTAGGTGGCAGCTTATAACCCTGGTTGTACTTTCTTTTTCCTTCCCATACATTGGAATAGCAACCGATAAAGAATACGTATTCATATTCCAGTCCCTTGCTGCCATGACAGGTCAGCAGGTTCACGCCTTTTTCATTACCGCTTGTTTGCACCAATGGTATGGAAATACCGTTTTCTTCCAGCAGGTGAATTTGTTTCAGCAGCGCCTCCATATTCATATCGGGATTGCGGCGGCATTCATCCTGCAGGAAGTCAAAAAATCCATTCAGCAATTTCATCAGCCACGCTTTATCTGGCTGCTTCATGATGTAGGAAAGAATTCCGGCCTCGTTGAATAACAACTCAAACCATTTTAGTAAGGGAAGGTTCTCTACATCAGAAATAAGTTGCTCCAACACCTGGTGAATACGTATGAACTTGTCGGTGGTCTCATCATCACTGAATAATTTTTGTTGATTGGCAGTAGTAAGCCTGCCCAGGTAATCCCTCAGGAATACAGGTTCTTTCCTGGTTCTTTTATTCGTGTTCACTTCATTGCAAATGGAAGCGATCTTTAATGCCGGCAACTGGTGAAATTGATGATGCAGGATCTCGAAAAGAATGGATTCTCCACTGAAGGGAATTTCTCTCTCGGCTATTACATATTGGGCATAGGATAAGATCCTTTTTATCAGTGGTTCTTTTAAAAGGTTCAGGGATTTCCTAGTATAGTAGGGAATGCTTTGAAGCTGCAGGAATTTCTGCAGTTCTTCCCCGGTTTTATGTTCCTTATAAATGACGGCTATCCGCCCGGGCTCTACTCCATCGGTTATTAATTGCCTGATCTCTTCCGCAATAAGTATGTTCTCTTCAAATTCATTATTCACACTGCGGATAACAGGTGCGATCTGCATATCCTTATGTGCTTCATTGGCTGAAGTCAATATCTTCTTCAGGTCCTTGTATTCATTTACCAGCCGCTGCACATTGTTTTGAATCAGTGAATGGGCTGCATCCAGAATAGGCTGCACACTTCTGTAGTTCTGAGTCAGCACTACCCGGAGCAGATCCTTTTCATATTTACGTGCCAACTGCATCATGTTTTCCATGTTGGCCCCCTGGAAGCGGTAAATGCTCTGGTCATCGTCACCCACCACAAAAAGATTGGGACTTTCTTCCTGCCAGTAGCTTACCAGCAGCTCAACGAGTTTATTCTGTGCACCACTGGTATCCTGGTATTCATCTACTAAAAAGAACTGGTATTGCTCCTGGTAAGATGCCAGCACATCAGGGTCTTTTTCAAATACAGCGATCACCCAGTTGATCATATCATCAAAATCATAACGCTGCTTTTCTTTTAATATCTGCTGGTATTGTGGAAAGGCTTGCACGGCAGCCTTCAGCTTGACCATCTTTTCTATTTCCTTCTTTCCCTCAACCGTTATTTCTACAATACCTTTTTTGAATTTTACCTTATTATAAAAGGTATCGGGGATGATATTTTCTACATAATCCTCTATCTTTTGCAGCAGGAATTCCGTTGTCCATCCCTCCCGCTTCATACTACCAAAAAGATCTTTCAGGTAGTTGGCTTCAAAATAAGCATCCGTTTTAAAACGCTTTAATGGGTTTGTATTTTCAAAAGAATCAATCAGTTCTATCAGGCATTGCACCTGTTCGAGTTCATTTATGGGCTGGAGGTCCTTTTTGTGGAATAAATGCATATTCTGCTGTATCACCATATTGCAGAATGAATGGAAGGAATGGATCTGCACCGTATAAGCATCTGGTCCTATAAGTGAAAGCAAACGTTTCCGCATGGCCAGCACACCCGCATCGGTATACGTCAGGCAAAGTATATTGGAGGGGAGCACATCAGTTTCCAAAAGTATCTTGCCTATGCGTACACTGAGTATCTGGGTTTTCCCTGTTCCGGGACCAGCTACCACCATCACTGGCCCGTAGATCTTGTCTACTGCCTGCTTCTGCTGCTCATTCAGCTTTTCATATTCTGCACTAAAGTTTTGGAGTAGTTTATCTTTCAGTAAGGACATAGCTCAAAGGTAGCGGTGATTTGCTATAATGTTTAGCATTGTGGAAAACGCGTATATTTTCCGGTTTAATTATGGAATCACAGGTGAATAAATAGTAGTAAATTGATACAGAGGGCTTAAAAATAAAAACACCTTTCAAACTGACTTTCACAGTTTGTTAAGATTTAAAAACGAAATCATTCGTTTAACGACTAACCAACCAACATGCATACACACAAAATCCAGCATGAGCTCATCATTCATGCCCTGCCTTCTAAGGTATGGAAAGTTCTTACCTGCTCCGATTATGCCCGCCAATTCCTGTTTAATGAAGAGTTGCGATCCGATTGGATGAAGGGAAGCCCTATAGTTCTTGAGGTTGAAAGTAATGGCATCCGGCAGTCCATCAGCAAAGGCCAGGTCCAGGAAGTAGTGCCTGGCATATCCATGCAATATACCCTATACGAATTGCCGGAATTCTCAGAATCCCCGGTTTCCTGTTCCTATGAGTTGGCCCCTGAAGAAGGAGGCATCAGGCTCATCATCTCCCAGGAACTGGAATTACCTTCTTCAGGTTTATACCAACTGGTTTCAGATAATTGCCAGATGATGCTGCAAAAGATCAAATGGCTGGCAGAATACTGTTGAACTGAGGCTGATTGTATAAAACACAATTACCCCTGAGACTTCCTTTGACGGATAGGTAAAAATGAAATAGATTTAACCTGCAGTGAATGCTCCAAAAAAGCATCTCTTCTTCCAAACCTATTAATTCCCTTCCCAAATTCCCCTTTGAATAAACCGATTAGTGAATGGTTTAAAATCAATGGTATGAAGCTATTTTATTTTTTGGTGGTACTCTGCCTGGCAGGATGTAGGAACCATAAAAACGATTCCCTCCTGGGCAGGTGGCAGATCATTTTATTAAAAGGAAAAGATTCCTCCGGGAAGGAAGTGGCTTTGTACAATGCCCATACTGATACTACTAAAAGATACCTTTCCTTTATTAACGATACCTCGATACATCAAACTGCTGGTCCTAATAAAAAAGCAGCAGACACTATTAATTATTTACTGGTGGGTGACACAATTTTTTCTAAAAGAGGTATCCGCAATTATTCCCTTGATGCCATCACCAGCGATTCCATGATCATCACCGGCGATGATCAATCAAAGATCACCATTGTCAGAATGAAGGAAAAAAACCCATAAACTATAATTTCACCCTTGGATAACCCTTGTCCAGCCAGTCTGTTTTCATATTATGGGGAAGGTCCAGCAATTTATAATGGGTGAAATTCAACTCTTTTAGTAAGGCCACAGCCGGCCGCACATTGGGACAATGCTCATAAGGGCAGCAGCCACAGTACACTACCACTTCTTTGTTCCTGTCTATTGACTTCAATTCCTTGGTTAGCTTCTCTACGTTTTCCTTTTCCTGTGCAGGACCTGCCACTATTGAATGAGGAATAAGTGCACCCGGACCCACACTGATGATCACGGGCAAAGAAGCCGTACTGTCATTTAAGCGTTGGGCCAGCTCGGATGGCTGCATTAAATGATCCGCTGTCCAGTTCACTGGATTTTGAGCATAGCCGGAATGCGTTATAATCAGTAAGGCAAAGGATAGGGTCAATGTTTTGATCAGAAGGCACAGTGATTTCATGGATTAAAAGTAATGAGGAATCATATGGGGCGGCGTTAAAAAATAACAAAGCCCTTCATAAAGGATGATTGGCATAGCTTTTTCAAGCATTACAATAAATCATCGGTATGAAAGAAAAGATATATAACCCTGCTTCAACAAATGAGCAATCACCCGCAGAAGGCATGGGAGCAGTCAATACCTTCAATCCTGAAGAAGTAGAGGATATGAAAGGGCATGAGCATGAACCCATTCCGAAAAATTTTGACAGGGATGAGCGCAGGGGCCAGCGGGATGATACTAAAAAAACAGATGAATAAAGACTATTCAAAATAAGGGTAATAGAACAGCGAAATGGTAAACAGGAATTTGCCACCCTTTTCGCTTTGCGATTGTCCAATGTGTGCTACTGTAATCTTATGATGCTGAAGCCATTCATTCACCCTGGTTTCAACAAGTGCATGGGTTGACTCAGTAAATACTTTCATTTTAAGAACAGCACGATCAGTGGTTGTTACCCTTGAAAGGGATAATTGCATTTCTTCCATGGTATTTATTTGATTTGCCTGATTTGTTCCATAACCGTGTTGACCATCTGGTCGCAATAAACCAGGTTGAATTCAAAAATATCTGCAGTGCTGTAGCTTTCCTCCAGTCGTTTTTGCAGCACTGCCTTGGCACGGTTAAGTCTCACTTTTACACTAACAGGTGAAATGTCTAAAAGTTCAGCCGTCTCGGCCACGGAAAAGCCTTCCACTTCTCTTAAAATGAAAACTGTCTTATAAATGAGCGGCAATTTTTCCAATTGAAAGGCCACCACCTTACCAAATTCTTTACGCATCAGGTCCTTTTCTGGGGAAGTAGTATTAGAATGCATGGGTTGAGCATTTTCTTGAATAGCAGGTTGGCTGGTCTCTCTTTTATAGGAACCATAGGTTTTTTTATACAGGCATTTATGGATCATTATCCGGGTGATCCATGTCTTAAACGATGACCTTCCTTCAAACTGCGCCAGCTTCGTAAAGGCATTGATATAGGTTTCCTGCATCAGGTCCTGGGCGTCCTGGTGATTGAACCCATAACTCCTGGCAACTTTATAAAGGCTGGCATTGTTCTTCCGGATCAATGCCGCAAAAAGTTCGGTGTCCCCATCAATGATGGACCGGATCAGGGCTTGTTCCCCGGCATCATGGCCGGGAGTTATAAGAGTTTGCATGTGCATTGTATATTTTAATGAAGGATGATGAAATTTTATCATCCAGCTTAATAACCCTGCTGCGCAAAAGAGCATTATACAACCTTATCCATGTAAAGACAGTTTTGCTTGCAGCAGGGTTGTTTCCAATTATCCGGTTAAAAACTCAACCTGGTGATTTCACAGGTACAGTTTATTGGATCGTAAACGGGTCATGGCACATAATTCCTTAACAAAACACTGAATAATATACGTAAATATCTTTCTTTCGGATGCTTTTCCCAGCTATGTTCATTCATTCTTCGGCGCGATACATCCGGTCATTTGAAAGAATAGAGCAGCCGGATAGTAAAAAGGTTACAAGGATCAATAGATATTTTCCCGGGATACTAAAAATAAGCCCATCAATAAGCAGATAAAGGGTATTTGTAAAATTTCCTAGTCGATGAATGAAACCCCGAGACCTAATTAATTATAGAAGTAGGAAAGAATTGACAGGTAAAAACAATGATCGATAAATCTTTGAGACCTGATGAACGATAAATAATCAATCAATCTATTTCTCCATAAACTTCCTGAAGCCTTCATAGCTCAACACCTTAAAAGCACACCAGAGCACCCCGACCACTTTCAATAGGGTAGCCATCAGGGATACGGAATACCATCCCTGCCAGTGCATAATTCGCATTTGCTCACCTATATAACCCAGGCAAAACCCAAATGCGATCAGCAGTATCGTATATTTTGCTTTCATAAGCACTCTAATATTGGGATATTTTTCAATGGTTAATTGTTAATTGAATAGTACAAGAGCGTACTTCAATATTGACCTTCCTTATGTTGAAGAAAAAAATGATACATAAATATTCGTCTTTTTTATCTTAATAATCCGCTGAGGTTGAATATTGAAAATTTAAAATGGCTTAAGAATAGATAGCTTTAAAAAAATGCCTCTTTGACCTAATTACTTCATCCTTCGAAATTCCTTGTTCGAAATTCTGCGGTTCCCTCCCTCCTCAATAATCCTCTCCAATCCTGCAAAATCCTAGTTCTTTCTCTTTCCCTTGAAAATTGAACATTGAGCATTTCAAAATGACCTAAAAATTGATTGCTTCAAAAAAAAGCTTCCCCGACCTAATCCTTCTTTATTCGAAATTCCTTGTTCGACATTCTGCGGTTCCCTTCCTCCTCAATAATCCTCTCCAATCCTGCAAAATCCTAGTTCTTTCTCTCTCCCTTAAAAATTGAACATTGAGCATTGCTCATTGACCATTTCAAAATGACCTAAAAATTGATTGCTTCAAAAAAAAGCTTCCCCGACCTAATCCTTCTTCATTCGAAATTCCTTGTTCGACATTCTGCGGTTCCCTCCCTCCTCAATAATCCTCTCCAATCCTGCTAATCTTAGTTCTCTTTTCTTCACCTATTCGACAATCCCACCACCTTATCCCAAAGCTCCGGTATCCTCTTTATCCAGGCCACCTCCTTTCGCTTCTTGGTATAGTCCTCTGCAGGAGTGCCCCAGTATTTCTTTCCACCTTCAATGCTCCCCACCACACCACTCTGGCCAAATACTTCGGCACCCTTTCCAATGGTGATCGTTTTATTCACCCCCACCTGTCCCCACATGATCACTTCATCTTCCATGGTCACTGCACCCGCCACACCCACCTGGGCGGCAAATAAACAATTCTTGCCTGTCACCGTATCATGACCAATATGAACAAGGTTATCAAGCTTTGTTCCCGCACCAAGAATAGTATCGGCACTTACCCCTCTGTCAATAGTACAGTTGGCACCAATCTCCACATAGTCCTGTATCACAACCCTTCCACCACTTAACATCTTTTTGAAATAGATCTCCCTGTTGGTCTTCTTATTATAATAAAATGCATCGCTGCCAATAACAGTTCCGGCCTGTATGATCACATGATCACCCAGAACGCAATGATCCATGATCACTACGTTGGGATGAATGATGCAATGTTCCCCAATAGTTACATGATTTCCGATCACAGCTCCATGCATGATGATAGAGGTTGATCCTATTGTACTCGTATCACTCACTGCTTTCACCACGGGTTCAAAAGGCCTGAAATGTTGCACGATCTTCTGGTAAGCTTCAAAGGGTTCATCTACTACCAGCAATGATTTATCGGGAGGAAATTCCGTAGGCGTATTGATGATAATATATGTAGCTGCAGAGTTGATGCATTTGGAATAATACTTCGGATGATCAACAAATACCAGGTCGCCTTCCTGCACTTTATGAATTTCGTTGATACCTGTAACCAACCCTGATGATGTACCAACTATTTCCGCGCCTATCAGTTGGGCAATTTTTGTAAGAGGTACTGGTTTTTCAAAACGCATGCGATAAATTTTTGACAAAGGTAGGGGCTCGTACCAGTAATGAAGGGTACTGAAAAAGGGAATCAAATTTTATGGGTCAATACTAATTCCTGTGATCAGGCAGCGAGAATAACATCCTGTTTTTTACGATGGCTCATTGCATGGAAGAACAACAGATGCTAAAAAGGATCTGAAACTAGTTCTCTATATTGACCCACCTACTCTTCCTTTTTGTTCTTCCAACACCATCGATTGCCTTTTTTTCGAAAAAGAGGCGAAGAAAATAAAAAAATATTTTCCGCCTTTTATGCCTTCATCAAGGTCATTTACTCCTGTCATTTTATAGATGAAAAATTCAATTGGCTGACCATCTATTTTCATTACTTCAAAATCATCATCGGCTGAAACATTGATGAATAGTGCGTTTCATAAGATGATGCGATGCATGGTACAATGTGATGCAGAAAGAATTTATCCCATCAAGACTTTATAAATCCCGCTGCAATGGGGTCTTGAAAGGCAAGGCAATCCACAAATGCATAAAAAAAATGTGAATAATTTTTACACTAAAATTTTTTAGTTAGAGAAAAATCTTTTTAATATTGTGTTGGGAATTTTATTCCCGTACTTACTAACCCATCTACATATTAGCTCCGCTTTCCGCGGGGCTTTTTGTTTATAGTAATTACAATACAGGATAGATGCGTACTTTCAATTAAAATAATTGTACTTTCTTCATAAAAAAATACTGCATGTTAAAATCTATGACCGGTTTTGGAAGAGCGGAACAAGCTGTTGGTGACAAGACCTTTTTAATCGACATCAAGTCCCTCAATGGAAAACAATTTGACCTGCAACTGAAGATGCCGGCCTTTCTCAAACCCTTCGAATTTGATATCCGCAAGATCCTTTCAGAGAAACTGGGCCGCGGAACGGTGGACTGTTCTATCAACCTGAAAGAAACAGGCAATGCAAAACCTGTCACCATCAATACAGACCTGGCTAAGGCATACTATAAACCACTGGCAGCCCTTTCCAAAGAATTGGGACTGGATACAGAAGGCATACTGGCAACTCTAATCAAACTACCCGAGGTGATCACACCTACCAGTGATACTTTGAATGATGCAGAATGGAAACAATTCACTACCGCCATCGAGGCTGCCATCGAAGACCTGAATGCACACCGCATTGAAGAAGGCAAGTCATTACAGAAAGATCTCCAGCTGCGCATAGATAATATCCTGGTGCAACAATCGGAAGTGGAAAAACTGGAACCCCTTCGCCAGGTAAAGATTAAGGAAGGGATCACCAAACTGCTGGAAGACAATGTGGGCAAAGAGAACTATGATGGCAACCGCCTGGAGCAGGAGATCATTTATTATATAGAGAAAATAGATATCAGCGAAGAGCAGGTGCGCCTGCGCAACCATTGTGATTATTTCTATTCCGTCATGAATGAGCCGGAAGAATCTAAGGGTAAAAAATTATCCTTCATCCTGCAGGAGATCGGTCGGGAGATCAACACCACCGGCGCCAAAGCCTACGATTCCACCATCCAGAAATGCGTAGTGTTGATGAAAGATGAGCTGGAAAAAGCAAAAGAGCAGGTATTGAACGTATTATGATATGTCCTCGTAAATCAAAGCAATTTAGATTTGTAACATGTTCTCCCAAAAAATGATGCGTTCCTTTTTCATGGTGCCACTGCTGGTGGCCCTTTTTTCAATCTCTTCCTGCACATCCATCGACCTCTATGAAAAAACAGTTCCCATACCCCACCATGCCTGGGACAGTAAGTTTAAACCCCAGTTCAAATTCACCATTACTGATACTACCGTTCCCTACCAGGTATATATCATCATTCGTCACAACGACCGATATAACTTTAATAATATCTGGCTGAACCTTTACACCAAGGCTCCCAATACTGCAGCGCAAAAAGTTCAATACGAATTGCCGCTGGCATCAAAAGAGAAAGGTTGGCTGGGCAGCGCCATGGATGATATTTATGAGCACCGTATCTCCATCACGCCACAAAATCAAAAGCTTTATTTCCAGCATACCGGCGAATACATCTTCACCCTGGAACATATCATGCGTGAAGATCCACTGCAGCAGGTGATGGATGTAGGCCTGCGGCTGGAAAAGAAACCCTGATGACCATGGCCGATGAAAGCAAACGCAAACTGCAACTGACCACTATTATCTACTGGGTACTCCTGATCTATATCATAGCCGCCCTGGTATGGTGGGCACTCTCTCTCCAAAAACAAAATGAAGAGATCTACCTCTTACAAAAGCAGCACCTGGTCACGCATTACAGTAAGGCACCCTTCTTCCAGGCCGAACTTCAAAAGATAGAGCTCGAACGTAAAAGGGCCATCTCCAAATTCATTGGTGAAGGCAGCACCTTTTTATTATTGATACTGATAGGTGCTGTATATATCTATCGCTCCGTGCGCCGGCAGTTCCGCCTGCAGTTGCAGCAACAGAATTTTGTCATGGCTGTCACACACGAACTGAAAACGCCCATTGCCGTTTCGCGGTTAAACCTGGAAACACTTCTCAAATACCAGCTTGATGACCTTAAAAAGAATAAGCTGCTGCACATGACCCTTCAGGAAACCTTGCGCCTCGATACACTGATCAACAATATTCTCATTTCCTCCCAGTTGGATGGCAATTCCTACAAGCTATCAAAAGAAGACATCAACTTCTCTGCACTTACAGAAGATATGGTGCACCAGTTTTCCAACCGCTATCCTGACAGGCCGATGAATATAGCCATCGATGAAGAAGTGGAAATGGCCGGCGATCCCCTTTTACTAAAGCTGCTGGTGAGCAACCTGCTGGAAAATGCCAATAAATATTCTTCCCGCGATAAACCAATTTATGTTGAACTCACCCGCCAGGATGGCGATATATCCTTGCAGGTTCGTGACGAAGGCCCTGGCATTCCTGATGATGAAAAGAAAAAAGTATTTGATAAGTTTTACCGCATTGGCAGTGAGCAGACCCGCAAGGCACAGGGCACTGGACTCGGTTTATACCTATGCAAAAAAATTGCGGCCGATCACGATGCCACCATACTGTTGAAAGATAATCAGCCCCAAGGCAGTACTTTTATTGTACAATTCCCGGTATAAATAAGCAAGCATGGCCAAACCATCCATACTATTAGTTGAAGACGAAGAAAACCTGCACGAAGCACTTAAAATGAACCTCGAGCTGGAAGGCTACGAAGTAACCTCCGCTTACGATGGTATCCAGGCTATGAAGGCCGTACAGAATGAATACTTCGACCTGATCATCATGGATGTGATGATACCCGAGATCGATGGATTCAATGTGACCCAAAATATCCGCCTTACCAATACGGAAGTGCCCATATTGATTTTAAGCGCCAAAGACAGCAGCGAGGACCGCGTGATGGGATTGCGCAAGGGCGCCGATGATTACCTGACCAAACCTTTCAACCTGGAAGAATTATTATTAAGGGTGCAAAAGCTCATTCGCAAGAACAAGCAACTCCAGGACAAATCAACCGTTGGTGACACCTACAGCTTTGGGGGACATACCATCGACTTCCGGGGACAGGAAGCTATTACCGCCACCGGCGAGAAATTACCCTTAAGTAAGAAGGAGGCTATGTTGCTGAAACTCTTGATTGAAAATAAAAATGAAGTAGTGCCCCGCGAAAAGATCCTCCAGTCGGTCTGGGGCTACAATGTGTATCCCACCACCCGCACCATCGATAACTTCATCCTCAACTTCCGCAAATACTTCGAAGAAGACAGCCGCAATCCAAAGCATTTCCATTCAGTGAGAGGCGTAGGGTATAAGTATTCGGAATAGTTGAAGGAAAGCAGGAAACCACAGCGGCACAAAGACAGGGAGATTCACGGAGACTGCTTAAGCAGGCAATGATCAATATCATACTTTATAACCAATTCCGCCGCTTCGATGCAATCCAAAGATTTCTCGTGCCTCGGAATAATCCCGCCATTCTTCGGGACAAGCAAGGACAACAACCAGGTTTATACTTTGCGGTCAGAACTGTGCATATACTTAAATCTAACGAGAGGAAAAACCACTCCGATATTTCAGTCTCGTCCAGCGCCTCATTGCGGAAATTCGATTACTGAAACCTTTATGGTCCGAAGCCCTCCGTCCGCAATTCAGCGCCTTTAGTTTCTGCGCATAGCACGTGATTGAGCTTCCAGAGCCAAACTATATGAAGTGAAGTAAACACTTACAAGCAATAACTGTAATCCAAATGCATCAAGCTATCAGTAGTTAAAACTGTTGTGCGCTGGCCTGGCAAAACCCGCGGAGCGTTGGGGTTTGCCTGCCCTTTTTTTTGGTTCTTTTTTTTGGGCAAGCAAAAAAAACGAACAATAATCACTGAAGACACAAAATAAAAAAATCATCTGCCATCTAAAACAATATTCAATTGCCGCCAGCCCTTAGCCATGATGCAATTTTTCAATGCTTGCATACAAAAACATAGCTACTCTCTGGCGAAGTATGCAAATGTTCCTATTTATGCATGCTCACCAGATCTTCTACGCCAAAACGCTTCACAAAGTGCAATCCAAAGATTCCTCGTGCCTCGGAATGATCCCGCCATTCGGGACAAGCAAGGACAACAACCAGGTTTACACTTTGTGGTCAGAACTGTGCATATACTTAAATATAACGAGAGGAAAAACCACTCCGCTCTTTCAGCCTCGTCCAGCGCTTCATTGCGGAAATTCGATTACTGAAACCTCAAAAGTCCGAAGCATAACGTCCGCAATTCTGCGCCTTTAGTATTTAGGCATAGCACGTTGTTGAACTTCCATAGTCTAACTATATGAAGTAAAGTAAATACTATCAAGAAAAGTTTGTATTTAAATCGATTGTTGCAATTAGTAGTTATGACTGTTGTGCGGTGGCCCGGCAATTCAAGCGGAGTCCCGCTATGTCAGGACCTGCCCTTTTTGCCTGCCCCGACGAGCGCAGCGGAACTCGGGGGTTCCTTTTGGGGCACCTGCGAAGCACTCATCAAGACCAAAAAACAACTACAGATACCTTGATAATGCCAAAAGGAACTCGCCGAAGGCAATCAACAATAAACAAGAATCAAGTGAATTAAACTCAAAAAATCCCTTCCAACTCCTTCAATGCAGTCACCACATACGTAGCCTTCACCCCTTCCACCACCGCACCAGAAAAATTCACATGCACCGCATCCATCCCCGCATTCAGCGCACCCGCCACATCAATCTCCAGGCTATCGCCAATCATAATACTCTCCTCTACAATGGCACCAGCTTTCCGCAACGCATAATCGAAGATCTCCTTCTGCGGCTTCAGGCTGTTGGAGCCCTCCGAGGTGATCACCTCGCGGAAGAAAGGTGTCAGCCCGCTGTACTTCAATTTGCTGTGTTGCGTTTCTTCAAAGCCATTGGTGATCAGGTGAAGCTGGTAACCCTTATCCAGTAAATATTGCAAAACTTCTTTAGTGTCCGGGAATAATATGGTACGTCCTGGCAGCAGCTGCAGAAACAATTCATTAAGCTGCTTCGCCAGTTCCTCATCTGCAATTTTAAAATCCAGCAGTGTCAGCCACATGCGCTTCAACCGAAGCTCCTCCTGCTTGATATAACCATTGCGGTAGCGGGCCCACAGCTTTTCATTATGCACCAGGTAGTTTTTATAAAACAAATCAAAATCATGGATCCCCTTGCTCACCAGGTCAAGGTCTATATGTAATTGTTGCAGGGTTGCCCTTGCATTGGCATCAAAATCCCACAGGGTATGGTCAAGGTCAAAGAACAGGTGTTTATACTTCATGTATCGTTTAGAAATAGAGAATTAGATTTGTAAAGAAAGATTTCAAAAATACAGAACAAAATGAATGCTGTCATTACAGGTGCCTCAAGAGGAATAGGAAAGGAAGTGGCAAGGATCTTTGCGCTGCATGGTTACGATCTCTACCTCTGCTCGCAAAATGAAGAAAGCTTGCTGCAGACCATTGAAGAACTAAAGATGCTTTATCCCAATGTCAGCATCAATGGGCAAGCACTTGACCTGGGCAAAAAACAAAACGCCCGGCTCTTTGCTGAATGGATCCTCAACCAGGTAGATACGGTAGATATCCTGGTGAATAATGTAGGCACCTTCATCCAGGGCAATGTGAGTGATGAACCAGAAGGCGCACTGGAAAAAATGCTGGAAGTGAACCTGTACAGCGCCTACCATACCACCAGGGCTTTATTACCAAAGATGATAGCAGCGGAGCAGGGACATATTTTTACTGTTTGCTCTATCGCTTCCCTGGCAGCATATCCCGGTGGCGGTGCATACAGCATCAGCAAATATGCCCTATTGGGATTCACTAAAAACCTCAGGCAGGAGATGAAGTTCCATGGCATCAAGGTCACTGCCGTGATACCCGGTGCTGTATATACTGATTCATGGAAAGGCAGTGGCGTACCCCATGAGCGCATCATGGAAGCGGAGGATATTGCCAAACTCATTTACAATGCTTCGCAATTGTCGCCACAGGCGGTGGTAGAGGAGATAGTGGTGCGGCCGCAGATGGGTGATCTCTGACCATTGGCAAATGGTATGGTCCTTCCCACCCATCGATGAAAAGCTTCAATGATCATTTTTTATATTCACAGGCCCATGAGATTTACTGTGTTCAGTTTACTGCTACTACTTCACTTTTCCTGCCTTGCGCAAAAGGTGCAGTTGATCGTGCCCGGCCAACCTGTGATCGTGGGCACGGCCTTCCAGGTGCAGTATGTCATCACCAATCCTGGCGAATTACTCGAAGCCTCCCAACCGATCTTTGATAGCTGCCAGGTCATCAGCGGTCCCAATGTTTATAAAGGAGATGCTATGATAGATGGAAGGCTGCAGCCCATAGAGAATATTACCTATACCCTGCAACCTAAGACAGTGGGTGTGTTGCGCATAGGCGCTATAACGGTCATGTATAAGGGTGGTGGTCAGGTGGTAAGTTCTAATGGTGGCATTACCTCGGTACCACCGCCTAAGGCAAGCTTCAGCACTTCGTCCAGTTATACCGATGTATCACTATATGCGCCTCCCAAAGCTATGGACCGCCAGGCCCTGGTGGACCAGAACCTGTTCATCAAGACAACAGTAGACAAACGTAGCTGCTATGAAGGGGAACCTGTAGTAGCCACCTTTACACTTTACTCAAGGTTACAATCTTCCTCGGAGGCCGAAAAGTCTCCCTCTTTTTATGGCTTCAGCGTAGTAGATGTGCTGGACATCAACCAGGCACATATGGCAGTGGAAAAAATAAATGGAAATATTTTCAATACCTCCATTCTCCGCAAAGTGCAACTTTACCCCGTGCAGGCAGGCAAGCTGACCATCGATCAGTTGTACGTGGACAATGAAGTGGAGTTTGTGGATAGTCTCACTGGCGGCAGAACAACAGTGGACAAAGAACTGATCACCGAGCCCATAACCATCACCGTGAAGCCCCTGCCGGCAACAAAGCCAGCCAGTTTCACCGGTGCCGTAGGCAATTTTACCATTGAAGCGCAACTGGACCATCCTCAATTACAACAGCACACCCAGGGCAAACTGCTGATCACCATCAGGGGCTCTGGTAACTTTATACAGTTTGGACAGCCAGTAGTGCACTGGCCCCATGGCATCGAACCATTTGAGCCGGCCATTACCGACAAGCTAATAAAGGAAAAGATTCCTTTAGAAGGCCTGCGCCAGTACGAGTTTGGCTTTGCCGTAGATTCAGCAGGCAACTATTCGATGCCCCCTGTAAGCTTTTCATTTTTCAACCCCCAGAAAGAAAGCTTTGTGGAGGTTCAAACAGATACGCTGAAACTGAAGGTCACTCCACGCACCATCCGCTCCTATGTGAGCCAGTTAGGCAAACGCTCCTCTTCACCCTATATTTGGATACCTATCGTATTACTCTTTTTGGCGAGTTCGGCCTTCTTATGGTACCGCTACAAATCTGCCAGCCAAAAGAACCAGCTCACCCAGCCCTCCCCCGAAATAATTTACCAGCAGCAACTCGATCAACTCGAATCCGCTAACCTCACAGGAAAGGAAAAGCTCATTGAACTGCAAAAGATCCTCTCTGATTTCCTCCACCAGGATATCGAGGGACTATCGCCCGACAAAAGAAAAGAAGGCCAGTCATTACTCACAGCCTGCCAGGCCGCCATTTATTCCAGCGGCGAAGAAGCCATGGAAAGCAGGGAATGGATCGCCAGGGCAAGGGAGTTGAGTCGGTAGTCGGGAGTAGAGGCCACAAAGACACCAAGGCACAAAGCAACACGAAGGGGAAAGAGTTAACAGGTTAAAAAGTTGAAATGTTGACAAGGAGAGAACACATCTTTGAAAAAGTAAATAAACTTTACATCGAGGTCGAACCATACCAATTTAAACCAGTTTAACCGCAACGAAACCTAAAAACCAATCGAACCTACAGACTCGTCCAGCGCCTCATTGCAGGTATTCGATTACTGAAACCATAATAGTCCGAAGCCCTCCGTCCGCAATTCAGCGCCCTTTGTCCGCCGTAGCTAAGCGGAGGAGGATTTAGCCTCTGCGCATAACACGTGATTGAGCTTCCATACTCTAACTATATGAAGTGAAGTAAACACTTACAATGAATGACTGCAACCCAAATAAATCTAGCTACCAGTAGTTAAGACTGTTGTGCGCTGGCCTGGCAAAACCCAGCGGAGCTATTGGGTTTGCCTGCCCTTTTTTTTGGTTCTTTTTTTTGGGCAAGCAAAAAAAACGAACAAATCACTCGCCGAAGGCACCAACATTAAATATTAAAACTAACATCAAAGTACCCACTATAAAAATCAATTGTTCTTGATAGAGCCACGACAACGAGTAATCCATTAAGTTTTATAACTCGTCTAAGACCTTAAATCTGCCTGCCATATCCCAGGCATGTTCGACCTAAAAAACCAGAAACAAAAAACCAAAAACCAGAAACCTATTCTCCGAAGGAGAATAATATCCTTATGCCTGCATTCGCACTCAGCGGCAGCGGCACCCGCCTTGTATCATGCAATAATGGCGAAGGATAATCAGAAGCAGGTAGCGTGGTCCTCACATCACCATATAAAAAAATACCCGCAGCCAGCGGATACTCCGCACCAAGACCCAGGTCAAGTGTCAGCCTTTTAAAATCATCCGTACCAATAGCAGGTGACAGCGATAAAGTATACAGAGAAGTATCAACAGGCGTCAGTAATTCATTCACCACTCGGGTAAACATCAGCCCAAAGCCAATAGCACCATAAATATTCCAGTCATTCTCTACATCATAGCCCCCTTTAAAATAATGCTTCAACCCCAATGATACCTGGCGGAAGCGCCACTTGCCCTTCACATCATACCCTTGGGTTTGCGGCACTGTGAAGGAAGAATCAGCGGTAGCTGTAAAGCGGTTGGTAAAAGCACCCTGTGTATGGTAATTGAGCCAGGCATAGCCCGAATTCTTTTTGGAAAAATGAAAGTCCGACTCTACCCCCTGTCCAAAAGCCCAGAATTTTTGATGCGGACTGAAATTGCGCAATAGAGAAATATCAGTAGCAATACTAAACCGTACCTGTGCAAAAACAGCCTGGCATACACATATGGCCAGCCCTATAAAAATGATCCTTTTCTTCAAACCTTTTGATTGTGCTGTAATATTAAGGAGAAATTGCAGTGAACAGCTACTTGCCATGTGAATCATGTAAATCTCGTTTCCATTAAGTTCATTCCCACTCACCGTACAATCGCTTAAGGTAATTAATATAATTCCATTAGAATGGGTTTCATGAACAAGACTCTCAGGTGTCGCATTCAAATTACAATAGTCCTAAAACAGCAGCCCTTTCTTTTATTAATGATATGTATTGATCCTGCAAATCTTTTTCTATAAAACTTACAGGTATTAAGTCAAACCAACGCGGCACAGTAGTCCTGAATTTATTGTATATATTTTCAACAGACCTCTCCTCCAAAAGTTTGACAGCCATAACAAAAGCATCGAAATCCTTTTTCTGCAGCTTTCTTTTTTTACCATTTAAGTTTAATGCCAATTCTTCATTATCACCTTCTGTCACCAGGCTTGATGGTATCATATCATAAGCCGGTGATAACATATATCCAATGCCCGGTCTTTTGATAAGGGAAAAATTTTTAAGATGCATGTCTGCATTCCCGGTCAAAAAAGAGAAGACCAACTGCTCAAAAAAATCAATCATATCCAGCCCGGGATTTATTGAATATTTGATGATAGCCTTTGCTATCTGTTCATAAGATCCCTTGTATTTATTTTCCGTCAGTCGCTCTGTTAACTGGCACATATCCTCCATGTGTATCTTTTCACCCCTAACCCTGTCAATTCGCTTTGTAATGTATGCCAGGTTTCCACTTTGCATCCTGATCAGGGAATGCGGGACGGTAGCAATACCTGACAATGAAGCCAGGTGCATGGTAAGATCCTCTAATTGTGGCAACTGGGGATAAGTAGAGGTAGGAGGTTTCAAAATATATCCACCCCAAAGACCTACAATAGTAAAACGTTTAGGTTCCATTTTACCAGTATGCCTTCCAGGCTTTTCTATGTCAAGAGAAAGCTTTGGCTGTACACCGGTTACAGCAACATGACTTTTAATTACCTGCTTTCCCAATTCAAGCATTTGCTTTTCATCATAGGGAAGCAGGGGTGGCACTGTTGTTCCAAATAATTTTTTACTGCAGCCCGGATGAAAATCTACCTGGCCATCTTCCAATTCATTATAGCAATACAGGCAACGCATCAGTCTCCCTCATTTTTAACACCAACAATACTTACTGCACCTATACAATCCGTACAACAAACCATTAATAAACCCATTCTATCCCTTTCATCCAGTTTCCAGTTTTTTTCTGCAACTTCCAAAAGCCAACCCTCTGGTATGAGTCCATCAAAAAAGGAAAACATTCTTTCACTGGAATAGGGTACATGCGACAATGGAAGCGTGAGGCTCACAGCTTCCGCTTTAGGATCTTGCAGGTAATGGATATCATATATAAACTGGTATCCTTCATCTGTTTCAGAAAGATAGCCAGCCAAATGATCGAACATAAAAACATTAGCTTTTCTCATCTGTCAGTTTTTGACGATTAATGGGCACAGGTCCGATTTCATGCCCGAATAATCGCAGCACCTGGTTTACTTTATCCATGCGAACCGTAGTTTTACCCTGTTCCAATTCCCTGATAAAGCGAAGTCCTACACCCGCCTTATTTGCTAGTTCAGGCTGTGTTAGATTGGAAACCTTTCTTCTTTCCTTGATAAAATCTCTTATTGGCAATGATTTCAACTCCATAATTATACCTCTTCGGGTATGAATTTACAAATAATTATTAGATTTATACCCCTTAAGGTATAATAATGCTTATTTGACACAAATTATACCCTATCAGGTATATAAAATACCAATGCCTCGACTTCTTTGTAAGTCTGGCAGGTGAGGTAGCTTCCTTTTAAAGCTTTTCTCCATGGGGCTGTGTGTTCATGCCGTCTTGGTCCACTTCGACCTTCGTAATTCCTTGTTCGATATGCTGCAGTTCAAATTTATCACTCCGTGATTCTCCATTGTTCTGACTACCGACTCCAAACCCCCGATTCCCGACTTTCTCCCTCCTTGTCAACCTTTCTCCCCTTCGCGCCCATCGGCGTCCTTCGTGCCTTCGTAGCACTTTCTCTCCTTCATCATTCGAAATTCCTTGTTCGATATTCTGCGGTTCAAATTTATTAACCCGCGATCCCCATGTCGTTATGTATTCTCCATTGTTCTGACTACCGACTCCAAACTCCCGACTCCCGACTTTCTCCATCCTTGTCAACCTTTCAACTTATAAACCTTTCTACCCCTTCGCGTCTTTTGTTGTCTTCTTGCCTTCGTGGCACTCTCTCCCTCATCATTCGAAATTCCTTGTTCGATATTCTGCGGTTCTCTTCCTTCTCCCCCTTCGTGTCCCTTTGCGCCTTAGCGTCTTAGCGGCCTCTCTTCTCCCGACTCCAGACTCCCGACTCTCTTTTCTTATATTTACCCCTTACTAAACCCCCGCTATGCAGCACGGCACTACCATTGAATCGATAGAGATCTATAAACTGTTTTTACCCCTCAAGGAGCCTTTTGTCATTTCCCTCGGACCCATCTATGATGTGCAGAACGTAGTGGTCATCATCCGCACCCATGACGGATGCGCCGGCTATGGCGAGTGCAGTCCCTACATGACCATCAATGGAGAAAGCATAGACACCTGCTTCATAGTAGCACAGTACTTCGCTAAGGTGCTCAAGGGAAAGAATGCCCTGGATATCGCCGGCTGCATGGAAATCATGGACCGAACCATCTATGGCAATACCAGCATCAAAAGCGCTTTTGATATTGCTATTCATGATATTGCCGCCCAGCACTCCGGGGTGCCCCTCTACCAGTTTTTGGGAGGAAAGAAAGACAGGACCCTGGAAACAGACATGACCGTGAGCATCGGCGATCCGCAGAAGATGAAGGAAGATGCCATTCGCTTCAAGCAAGCCGGCTTCCCCGCTATTAAGGTCAAGCTGGGAGAGTCAAAGGATATGGATGTAGCCCGCATCAAAGCCATCCGCGAAAGCATAGGCAATGACCACCCCTTGCGTATAGATGCCAACCAGGGATGGAGTACGGCTGACAATGCTATAGAGGTGTTGCAGGCACTCGCCCCTTTCAATATCGAGCATTGCGAAGAGCCCATAGCCCGCTACCGTTTTATGGAACTGCCACGCGTATCGGCCGCATCACCCATTCCCATCATGGCCGACGAAAGCTGTGGTGATGATCACGACGCCGAAAGGCTGATAGCCATCAGGGCCTGCACTATGATCAATATTAAATTAGGAAAATCATCAGGATTTTATAAGGGACTGAAGATAGCACAACTCGGTGCCGCCGCAGGACTCCATATGCAGGTAGGAGGATTCATGGAATCACGCCTTGGCATGACCGCAGCAGCGCACTTGGCACTGGCTAATGACAATATCTATCACTGCGATTTCGACACACCGCTAATGTACACCGAAGACCCGGTGATAGGTGGCATACAATACCTCGATAAGGGCGTGATTGACACGCCGGAAGTTCCCGGTTTGGGAGCGGTCATTGATGAAGCTTACCTGAAAGATACCGAACGGGTAATTATATAATGGTATCGTCAACTGGCTGGAAGTACACGGTACCCACCAGTTGTTTTTCGTAATAGATGGTGCTTTCACCCAGCCTGTTTAAAATGCGGAAAGTTTTCCTTTCTTTCCAGCTTGGCACATGTCCCAGGAATTGAACGATCCTTTCCTCTATCAGCCTTGTCCTTTCCAGGGTCATTTGCAACAAAATGTTAGCGTCCGACATAGCAATATTGTTTAGGATTCCAATCAATGAATATCAGCAATCGTTTCGTAGTGTATGGATGAGTATTTCCAGGGAAGGACGGTTCTATCAGTACATTAAATTTAGAACTAATAGCCGATAGGACAAAATTTAACCGGAATTCAGGAATTGAACCACAGCGGCAGGACGGCACCGGGTGTCACGGAGAGATTTGGGCAGTATACGGCAGGGATAGAGGGACGCAAAAGGAAGGTTGACCAGTTAACAAGTTGGAAAGTTGACAGGGAGAGAGAAAAGAGGTTTAAGGGTTGAAAGGCTGTATTGAAAAAAAATATTACAAATTTGAACGTTAACCTAGGATTTATTCATGATTGCATTCTGAATTAAAGTTTGACTGCAATATATAAACCTGGTTGTTGTACTTGCTTGTCCCGACGAATGGCGGATCATCCCACCATAGTGGGAATCCATGGCAAAAGCATAAGCGATCGTTGAAATAGTAAAGACTGTATGACCTAACCTTTCAACGTAACCAAAAAACTGATCGAACCTGCAGACTCGACCAGCGCCTCATTGCGGAAATTCGATTACACTGCCGCTTATAGGCCGAAGCCTAGAGAGGGCAAGTCAAAAGTCAAAAGTAAAAAGTAAAAAACCGGAGCTTGGATGTCGCCTGCACTATTCATACTTTTCTCTAAGCTAACCAGGTTGAAAGACGCTATATTAGTAAGCATGTTTGGCTTAACTGACTTATAGTTAGGCCGCCATCATGCAGTTTCCAGATGTTTTCTTCGTCAATATGACAAACTCACAAGTCTTTATTTATTGCAGCCAGTCTAAATGCGTAAGAGCTAGTAAAAAGTAAAAAACTGCAGTTTGAAGACTACCTATGTAATACAAACAACACGAAATTCAACGTAACGCAAAAACTCTCAGATTTAATGACTGGTCCAGCGCCTCATTGCGGAAATTCGATTACACCGCCGCTTTAGGCCGAAGCCCTCCCTCCGCAATTCAGCGCCTTCAGACGCTTCGCATTGCACGTGATCGATCTTCAGACTGTAACTATTTATAGTGAGGTAAACACGCTCAAGGGATGACTGTGATCCAAATGCATTAAGCGCTCAGTAGTAAAGACCGTTGTGCGCTGGCCTGCCAAAAACCCGCGGAGCGATGGGTTTTGGCTGCCTTTTTTGGTTACTTTTTGGGCAAGCAAAAAGTGACTCGCCGAAGGCACTTAAAAACGATTAACACGTTACCCCTCAAACCAAATCCCCCTCTGGCAAGATCGAAATGTGCGGAGAAACCGAAATGCCCCTTTGCTTTAGGGCCTGTTTGATTTGTAGAGAGCCTGCTCGCTTCCTTTTTTTGAAAAGGCTATAAACAACCAGGTTTAATTTTTAAAGCCTGATTAAAAAATGCAGGTCTAAATTTTAGGAAAAAGGTGAAATTTGATTGCCAATATGTACCTAATTAGGTACCTTTAACTAATGCCTAATATAGACGTAGTCTATGGAATAAAAAATGAATATTTACAGTGCGGATCATTTGCCACCCCATTTTCATGCAATCTATAATGAAAGGGAAGCAGTGATCATAATCAGCGATGGCGCTGTTTATCAGGGCTCGCTACCTGCAAAATAGCTACAAAGGACCAGGACCTGGCTAGCAGAGAACAGGGCCGGGGTGTTAAAAATAATTTACCAGTTAAACCCTAATTTGAAGCCAAAATGAAAGAAAAGAAAATAAGAACCCTTCCAAGGGTCATAAAAATAGATAAAGCCGATAAAGGTTTACTGTCTGTAGTTTTTAATAATGGAGCTCACCGTTCTATAGACCTGAGAAAATTATTAAAGGAAAGGGGCGTTTCTCCTTCCATAAGCAGGAAATTATTAAACCCTGTGAAAGGACAAGGTATGGAGATTGTTGATGGTGCCATCTCCTTCCCATTTGTAACGCAGCTCATTTCATTCCGGGGAAAAAAAATGGAAGTCCCTTTTGAAATTGGAGCTGATACCTTATACGAGTTGAGTATCCCTGATAGCAATGAAACAACTATAAACATCGGAGAGTTAATCCAAAAAGAACGCAGGAAGGCCAATCTTTCGCAGGAAGAGTTAGCCAGGCGCAGCGGCACTTCCAGGACTTACATTTCCAAAATTGAAAACAATCACGCAGGCCTGGAAGTAAGAACCTTACAAAAAGTTGTAGAAACCGGTCTGGGAAAAAGGCTCAGAATTTCAATCAAGTAAAACGGCAAAGTCTGCCGCAAATGCGCAATAGATACCTTAATAGGTCGAAGCCCGGACAGAGCAAGTCAAAAGTCAAAATTAAAAAGTAAAAAACTGTAAGCGGAAGGCCGCCAGCACTATATAAACAGCTTCAACTTCACGAAAGGATAAAACACTTCGAACTTTTAGAATGACTGCAGCGCCTCATTGCGGGTATTCGATTACACCGCCGCTTTAGGCCGAAGCCCTCCCTCCGCAATTCAGCGCCTTCAGACGCTTCGCATAGCACGTGATTGATCTTCAGACTGTAACTATATATAGTGAGTTAACACGCTCAAGGGATGACTGTGATCCAAATGCATTAAGCGCTCAGTAGTAAAGACCGTTGTGCGCTGGCCTGCCAAAAACCCGCGGAGCGATGGGTTTTGGCCGCCTTTTTTGGTTACTTTTTGGGCAAGCAAAAAGTGACTCGCCGAACGCACTTAAAAACGATTAACACGTTACCCCTCAAACCAAATCCCCCTCTGGTAAGCTAAGAATGTACGAAGAGACCGCCCTCCCCCTTAAAAGGGGGAATGAAGGCACTCCGCAAATCAGACACGTCCTAAAGGGGGATTTCGTTTGAAAATCAAATGCCAGAAGCAGCTTTTCTAATCATGTTACTTAGCGTACAGGCGTAACCAGTATCGCAGAGAATAAACAAAGATTTTCGCAGAGGTTCGCAGAGAAGAGTGCAAGACTCTTTATATATTGCCATCATTCAGGAACAAGTGAAGTCTACTAATAAATAAAATTGAGTCATCCTATTTTATCCAGGTTTGATTATGCTTCAAAAACAATTCCGCCGCTTCTATGCAGTCCAAAGATCCTTCGTGCCTCAGGATGACAGAACAACCATCGTTTATATATTGCTGTTAGTTATAAACTACATACTATTCTTAGAAAACCGCTAACCACCCCAGTTAACTTCACTAAATAAAAAAAGCCGCCACCGGCAGCCATCATCATTTTCTATTACACCAAAATCTTTCTATAAATCAGCACTCCAAGAACCACCCGGGGTCCCGTGCAATTCACAAAGCAGAAAACTAGGCCCCAGGTGTAGCGTCTTCTTATTAAAACTTTTCCTGTTCTACCTAAACCTAACTGCAACCCATAAGGTATCTCCCACCTAAAGAATCAGAAACAAAAAACTATAAACCAAAACTACCCTTACTGTCGACCAACTTCGTGCTTCTTTGTGCCTTAGAGCCTTCGTGGCATACATCACTCCGTGAACCTCCGTGCCGTCGTGTCGCCGTGGTTCAATCCCTCCAATCAAAAATCATGATACACATTCTCCAGCGCCGTCTTCACCCCCACACTAAAAAACCCTTCCTTCTGCGAACGCAGATCATTCACCCTCGACCGCTGACCCAGCTCCACCTCCACCCGCAGGTTCAACGCAGGATTCACCACCCATCCCGCCTGCAGGCGGTTATACATCAATGTCGTTTTCTCTCCCTGCAGGGTATAGCTGCCCAACTGAGGCACACCAGCCTCACCACCCCAAAGATTGTTGCCATAAAGAATACCATCCACATCCTCACCTATCAATGCCAGAGTGCTATGCAACAATCCATACCAACGTCCATGGCTATACGAAAGCTGGTTCACTACCTCGTGGAAGTTGGCCCCCAGCGGGTGCGCCAGCGCCTGGTTGTAGTGGGTATAGTTCTGCGCTATCTTTCTATGACCATAGCTATACGGCCGCACGGTATTGTATTCCAGGCGGTAGTTCAGACCCGCAATTTTGAAGAGATCCTTGGTCCATAGTCCCAGCTGTATGCCATATTTATTATTCAGGTGCTGCTTGCCACTGCTGCGGGTGGCACCGAAATTAAAATCATCCAGCATCAACTGGGAGTAGAGGAAGGTATGGCCACTCACCTGGTACTTACCACTGAAGCCAAACATCGAGTTGTCCGGTGAGCCTACAGAGAACTCTACCGGCCGCAGGAAGAGCACGGGGTTAAGGTACTGCAGCTCAAAGCCGCGGCCCGTACTGTCACTGCCCTGCCAGAGTACATTCTCAAAAAATCCCAGCTCCAGCTTGCGACCTACGCGGATGCTGGCATAGTGGGTGGTGGAGAATTTGCGCTGGTAACTGTCACCCACGCGGTAGCGCAGGTTCAGGTACTGGTTGTATAAAACGGTATAGTGTATGCGCCAGAACTGGGCGTTCAGCCGGAGGTAGGGATAGGAGAAGGCATTGTCCGACAGCAGCAGGCTGCGGTAGCCATCACCAATGAAGTTCTTGCCATAGCCCAGCATGGCATTGAAATGGGCGGAAGGCACAAAAGCCACCACGGCCTGCGACTGTGAATAGTCGAATCCCTTCTGCCCGAAGTTGCGGGCCATGCCGCTGCCCGGCACCACGTAGCCATTGTTGCGCACTGCCGAATCAATATAGCGGGGAAAGCGCGCCTGGCTTTCAAGGAAGGAAGTCTTGAAAAAGAATTTATCACCCACGCTCCCCTCCAGCCTGATGCCTCGGGAACTCTGGTACGTAGCTTCAGTGCGGCCGCCGCTCTTGCCCAGTGAAAGGTCAAGCATAGGATCCACGAACAGGTGCACCCCATCTTCGTGCACTTCCAGCAGGTGGCCATTTAGCAGGCGGCTGCCAAATGTGCGCTTCGGCGCTGCCACCCTGTCCCATCCCTTTAGAAGCCATCCTTCAGCGTCTACCCGTTCCTGTGGCACCGACCCTATCATCATCGGTTTCATCGCCGTAAACCGCACCGTATCGCCTCCTGAAAGGCTATTCACCTCGTTGGTGTACCAATGGCCCAAAGGCACCAGTTGGGCTGAGGATTGGAAGTTTGACAACAAGGCCATAAGGATAAGGAAAATGAATTTTTGCCGCAAAGGCGCGAAGGCGCGAAGGAACGCTAAGAAGGAAGCAAGTTGACGAGTTAACAAGTTGATAAGTTGATAAGGAAGGAAATTAGAATTCAAGGGATGAAAGATTTACGAGTTTTAGGATTGAAAGGTTATGATTGAATCCTTAAAATGTTATTGTCATTATAAGCCGCTGTTGTGCTTAATAGACGTCGATTATTAATAAGGCCTGCAATCGTTTAGTTTTTGATTCTGTCATCCTGACGAAGGAAGGATCCTTGGCAACAGCGTAGGCGACTGTTGAAATAGTAAAGCTTCATTGACCTATAAAAAATAACGGAACGTTTTTATTTTGCGCAAGCTCAATCATGATTAATAAGCAATTCCGTCGCTTAAAGTTCAATCCATAGATCCTTCGTGCCTCAGGATGACAGAACAACCAGGTTTATTTTTTTCAGTCAGACCTGTGAATATGCATTAAATCTAACGAGACGAAAAACACTTCAATCTTTCAGCTTCGTCCAGCGCCTCATTGCGGAAATTCGATTACACTGCCATTATTAGTCCGAAGCCCAATGTCCGCAATTCAGCGCAATAAGCATCTCCGCATAGCACGTATTCGATCTATAGGCTTCAAACAATAAGTTGCAAAGACTGCACGATCAAGGAAAGACTGTAATCATCATGCATCAAGCAAACAGTTGTTATGGTTGTTGTGCGCTGGCCTTCGCTTCCCTTGCGGAGCGTTGGGGTTTGCCTGCCCTTTTTTTTGGTTCTTTTTTTTGGGCAAGCAAAAAAAACGAACAAAGGAACTCGCCGAAGGCAATTAGAAACGATTAAACAACAACATTATTAACCTAACAAAATCCCCCTCTGGCAAGCTTAAAATATGCGGAGAGACCGAAGTCCCCCTTTGCAAAGGGGGAAAGCAGGCACTCCGCAAATCAAACACGTCCTAAAGGGGGATTTCATTTAGAAAATAAAATACCAGGAGCATCCTTCTAAAAAACAGATTGCTTCGTTCCTCGCAATGATCCCGCCATTCGTCGGGACAGGCAAGTTCAGATTGTATTGTTTCTTCGAACGTTGTCCTTTAGTAAAGACTGCATTCGACAAAGTATCTGCCACCTAAAAAACTACAAACTACAAACCACAAACTACAAACTATCTATAAAGCCTCTCCCACCTAAAGAACCAGAAACAAAAAACCAAAAACCAGAAACTGCCCCTGAATCACCCGGGGTCCCCCTGGCAAACGCGCATACCCGACGAGGGTAGACCCCAGGTGGAGTGTATTTCCTCGTAAATATTCTATGTCCTAAAAAATGATTGCAATTAAATAGATTCTCCCACCTAAAGAACCATAAACTATAAACCAGAAACCAGAAACTCTTCATAAACCACAAACTACAAACTGTCTTTACTCCCGACTCCAGACTCCCGACTCCAGACTCTCCCTAAAATGCCTGCTTATCCCCCTTGACGGTCGTCCAAACCGTCAAAAAAACAATCCTCACATCCAGCCACAAACTCCAGTTCTCCGCATACCATAAATCATGCTTCACCCTCCCCTCCATCTGGCCCAGGCGGGTGGTCTCCCCGCGATATCCATTCACCTGCGCCCATCCCGTTACCCCAGGCTTCACAAAATGGCGGATCATGAACTGCTGTATCAGCTTGCTGTAATCATCCGTATGTTTCAGCATATGGGGCCGCGGACCCACCACGCTCATCTCGCCCCTGAACACGTTGATGAACTGTGGCATCTCATCCAGGTTGGTTTTGCGCAGCAGGCGACCGATGCGGGTAAGGCGACTGTCATTACGCGAAGCCTGTTTATGGTGGGCATCATCGTTCAGGCGCATGCTGCGGAACTTGATGCACTGGAAGGTTTGGTTGTTCTTGCCCGAGCGGGGTTGCTTGAAGAAGATGGGACCTTTCGATTCCAGCTTGATCAGCAGGCCAATGAGAGGCACCAGCCAGGGAAGCACTAAAAGGAGTATCATGCCGCTGAACGCGATATCAAATATGCGTTTGCGTATGCGGTTGCCGCCATCATCCAGCGGCTCTTTGCGGGTGCTCAGCACCGGTATATCATTGAGGTAGTCGATGTGGAAGGCGCGGTTCATCACGTAGCTCAGGTCGGGGATCACCCTGAAGCGGATGCAGAGTTGGTCGGCCTCGTCCATCACCTGGTAGATGCCCAGGTCCTGCTCAGGGGCGATGGTGGAATATATCTCCTCCACGCCATGGGCACGGGAAGTGGCAATGCTTGCCGATACCGGGCCCAGTATAGGGTAGTGTGTCAGTTCCCGCACGTTCTCTTCCTCCTCGCAAAAGCCCACCACTTCCGCGTAATGATCCTCTTCCTCCAGGTAGGTGGCCAGTTTTTTGGCGGTGTCGTTAAAGCCGATGATCATCACCTTGCGGGTAAGGTACTGGCGGCGCTGGAAATGCTGGCGCACGCCCAGGTAGATAAAGCGGTTCAGCAGCAGCAGCATGCCCTGACCGCATAGTACCAGGAAAATATAGAGGCGCGATAGCTGAAACTCGCGGGCAAAGAACAGGTACACCATCACCAGGCAGAGCCAGTAAAAAAAACAGTGCATGGTGCGGCGGGAAAACCCTTCAAATGTTGCCAGGCTTTTCCTTCGGTACAGGTTGCCCAGGTTGGTCACCAGCATCCAGGATATGTTCAGCCACATCCAGAAGCGGATATAGCCCACCACCTGCCCTCCCTGTGTGCGTTGTAGCACCAACTGGAAAAGCAGCACCAGTAAGTTGAGTGTAAAAAGGTCCAGGCCAAAAGCAGCCAGCCGGACCACCCGCAGTAAGCGTTGGTTCATGTTAGTTAGTAGATCTTGTTGGTATTAGTTTGGTATTGTTACCTGGCAATTGCCAAAGTACCTATTGATGAATATAATTGCGAAGCGAAATGTTTGCTTTTGCGAAAACGCTACCTCTTTCCCTCACCTGGTCAACTTGTTAACCTGTTAACTTTTCAACTCTCTCAGCTTCTGGCTCCCGACTCCAGACTCCCGACTACAGACTTACTTCGCGTTCCTTTGTCCCTTAGCTCCTTCTCCACAAAAACCCTCCCTGTATCTCCGTGTCCCTCTGCCTCTGTGGTTCCCTTCTCCCGACTCCAGACTCCAGACTCCCGACTTACTCAGCGTTAGTGCCTTCGCGGCAAAAAATCCTCTGTGCCTCTCCGTGACCTTGTGCCTCTGTGGTTCTATTTGTCCTATGTCTAAAAAAAGATTGCTATCTAAATAGTTTTCTGACCTAATGAACTACAAACCACAAACTACAAACTACAAACTGTTCTCTTTGCTCCCGACTCCCGACTCCCGACTCCCGACTAATGTCACTCCCCACGCGGCAGCCACCCCAATCGTATTACTCAAAAAATCCAGTCCCGAGAACGACCTTCCCGGCACTTCCCTTTGCGCCAGCTCCAGTATGTAGGAAAATAATAAGATGGATATAAAGAGGTAGGCAGGGCCCTTCTCCTTTTTATAAAAACTATAAAGCAATACGCTCAGTAAAAAATAATAACCCCCATGGATCATCATATCCAGCCACCAGTGATACCCTGTTCCCAGGTAATGCTCCGGGTGGAAATTGGGAAGCGTGCAAAGCACACCCGTTAAGACCACGAAAAGAATAACAAGGAAATACCTCAAAAATGTACTCATGTAAAATCCTCAGTTCAGATGCTCCGTATATTTTCCCAACACTTTATCAATGGCCAAATGTTCCTCGGCATAACGACGGGCATTATTTCTAATAAAAGATAGATCTTCGTCAATTATCTTCAGCAATGCATTGGAAAAAGCTTCCTCATTCTCTGGATCCACCAGCACCCCCATATTATTTTCCTCTACCACTTCATAAAGGCTGCTTCCCTTTTCGGCAGTAACCAGGGCTACTCCACCTACAGCCAAAATAGTAGTGAGTTTGGAAGGCATTACCAGGTCACTGGCTCCTTTCTTTTGTATCACCAGGTGCACATCAGCCATATTCAGAAAGGCATTGAATTGTTCAAATGGCTGCAATGGTATAAAGTGCACATTATCAAGTTCTCGTTGATTGGCCTGATCAATTAGTTTTTCTTTATAAGGACCTGAGCCACAGACCAGGAATTTAATTCTCTTATTATTTTTTAAACGTGCAGCACTTTCCAATATCATTTCCAGTCCCTGTTTCTCTCCAATAGCCCCTGAATACAAAACCAATATATCATCAGCAGCAAAACCCGCTTTTATTTTTAACTCATTGCGGTTGGATAGCGGGTAAAAGAAATTCATATCCACCCAGTTGGGAAGAAACACAACTTCTTTACCTGTCTTCGCTTCCACCTTTTTAATCATCCCTTTTGATATGCTGCTTACTACATCTGCCTGTTTTAATACAAACTTTTCCAGGCCAAACAATCCCTTGATCAATGATTTTGATTTAATCATTTGAAGATCCCTTGCTGCTTCTATCTGTAGGTCCTGTACATGATATAAGAACTTAGCGCCTCTTAGCTTTTTATACAATAAAGCATGCAGCCCTAATTGAAATGGCGGGACTACCGTAAGCACATAATCATATTTCTTTTTACCAAGCACACCCAGTAAACGAATGAAAGAAGAACAGGTAAACGAAAACTCCTGCAATAATCTTTTTTTGCCACTCGGATTTCCAGGTACATATTGTGGGCAACGGTAAACAGTGATTGGTTTGCCTGGTGTTTCTATAATTTCCTTTAAATACCCTTTGTTAGTATATGGCTCCTGCACCTTCCATTGAGGATAATAAGGTTGTGTAGTAATAACAGTACACTCATATCCATTTTGAGCCAGCCATTGGACCATCTCACCATTGTATTTGCCTATGCCTGTAGGTTCGGGTAAGAAATTGCCACCAATAAGTAATATTCGTTTACTCAAAACACCATAATAATAGATATGAAACTCATGAAAATGACCATTAATTTAGGAGGGAATTCGATCCTTTATCTCTTTAGCAGGATAACCTACACATACTTTGCCAGGAGCAATTGATTTAAATACAGAAGAACGAGCACCGATAACAGAGCCTTTACCTACAGTAACACCAGGCGCTATATAAACATCAGTTGCTAACCAACATTCATCTTCAATATTTATTGGCATACTGTAAATAGGAAAATCCTGCTTTCTATAATCATGTGAACCAGTACATAGATAACATTTTTGAGAGATCACAACATTATTTCCAATGGTTATTTGTCCTAAACTATAAAGTACAACTTCATCCCCAATCCAACTATAATCGCCTATTGACAATTTCCAAGGAAATTGCGTATGTAAAGAGGCCCGAAGCAATACGTTCTTACCTATTTTAGCTCCAAATGAACGCAATAAATACCGGCGCCAACCATACATAAACTGAGGTGATGGTCTAAAAAGAATAGCTTCTACAATCCACCATAGTTGAACATACCATCCTGCCTTTCCACGAAATTCAGTTGGAAGTGAAAATGACTTAAGATTTTGCAACATTTTGAAAAATAGAAATTATTTGATTCGAGAATCTTTCCTCAGTGAAATATTCATTTGCATATTTTATATTATGATCTGAATACTTTCCTAAATAAAATTTTAAATCAGTACTTATAATTTTTAGGCTTTCTGATATTTCAGTATAAGTTTTAGGTGAAACAATAAAGCCATTCAAATTGGTAACAATATCTGGTATACCTGCATGATTAGTTGTAATAATAATATTCCCTGTGGCCATACCCTCTAATAAAGATATAGGCTGTCCTTCCATTTTATAATAAGTGGGAAGTATAAAAACATTTGCATCATTCAAACATTTCTTCTTTTTATAACCTGTTACGGTTCCAATATATTGAACTTTATTAGCCAACTTTTCTAATCTTCCAAATACATCATTTTTTATAGATAACTCTATTCCTCCAGCAATAATTGCTTCAAAATCAATATTACTACTCTGTAAATCTATTAGTGCATCTAGCAAATCAATAACGCCCTTTTCAAGCATTAAATTACTTAAATATATAATTCTTAATTTGTCCAACTTTTTATTGCCTTTGGCTTCACAAAGGCTCTTTTCCACAAAATTTTCTACAACAAATATTTTTTCTGGAGGTAAAAGACCGCAAAAATTATTACTTAAAGTTTTAGAAAGAACAATTCCAGCAGAAGCATGAGATATTAGATATTTAAAAATCCTTTTATTCACTCCTCGAAGATTTCCAAATTCTTCCCCCAGATAATTTCCATGCAAATGGATTATATATGGCTTTCTTAACATTAAACATAAAAGTATAAAGGGAGCATACTTTAAAATGCCATAAAATGTTTGCCCAGGAGTTAAATAAACTATGTCACTAAAAAAGATTCTTCCAGAATTAAAATAAGTATGTAAAAAAGAAAAGAATTTTTTTATAGAAAATTTACTTCCTTGAAAAGAAGATAAAACATTCGTACTTGTATTTAAAATTTGAGTTTTTACACCTTTAAATTGCAAATTTTTAAGCAAAATTTCATTTGCATACGAACACCCGTTAATTGGCTCTGGAAAGGGACCTATCAATAAAACTCTCATTATTCCACTATTCTATTCTTAGAATCCTTTTGCAAATAATTTATCAAGGAAACAAAACTTTTTTGAGAATTGTTTAAATTCCAAATTCCAGCTAAATATTCCGAATATTCTTTTACCAAAGACCTATTTAAATCTAAACTTTTCAAAAATTTAAGCTTAAAATCTTCCTTATTATTTATATCAAATACATATCCGTTATAACCATCTTTAATAAGATCCTTTACACACCCTACTGCATTTGATACTAAAACTGGCAAGTTGCAGAATATTGCCTCATTAATCACTAATCCCCAAGCATCATCAAATGAAGGAAGAACCATTAAATCTGAAATGAAATAGTATTTAAATAATTCTTCAACTTGTACATTACCTAAAAAAATTGCTCTTACATTTAATTCAGAAGAATATTTCTTAAGGTCTTCTAACTCAACTCCATTTCCCAATACAAGCAATGTTGCCTTGTTTTCAATTTGAGATAAAACTTCAATTAATGCTTTAATATTTTTTCCCTCAATAAGTCTGCCACTATAAACTATAACTTTTTCTTTATTTGTAATATTTAAATCCTTCCTAACCTTCAAAGTAATTTCTTCAACAGGTCCGTTTACTAAAAATAAATTTCTATCAATACTCAAATACTGATTGAATATTTTGTAATCATGGACTTTAAAGATTTTATGAAAATAATCTCTACTTATTTGGCCATTTACAAAATATGCAGAAGCATGTTTTATCACCAACTTTTTAATAATATGCTTAAAATTTGAAGTCTGATAGAATTTGATTTTTATTGGAGATATCCCATCAAATAATATTACATATGGCTTTTTGAAAATACGGCACAGAATTGATAATAAAACATAAGATGGCTGTTCATAACCACCTAATATAATGATATCATTTTTCTTTATTATTCTAATTAAACCGGAATTGAGTTTACCATATTTACCAAAATTGAATATTGTTTTTAAAGTATGGTAATAATCAAACTCTTTTTTGTTCCATTCTCTATCTTGCAAATCCTTATTAGAAAAATATACAGATAATCCATCAATTTTTTCCTTAAAAAGGCCAAATTGAGCCATTCTATATGGCGTATAAATATTAGTAATTATAGCAACTTTCACGAAATACTATTAACATTAAAAAGAGTGTATTAGGGGTGGTTCTATAAAATACTTAATGCATTTTCAACCATTTTATCCATGGTTAATTCATTTTCTACATATTCCTTTGCCATATGACCTAAACGCAAAAGTTCAACCTTTGAAATAGAATTTGTGATTTCTATTATTTCTGCAAGTGAATTAAATATCATTCCATTAACTCCATGCTTGATATAGCCATATTCCACTCCTTGACGTATGTTTCTATTTCTTTTAAATGTAAAAACTGGCTTATGATAAGCCATGGCTTCAACAACTGAAAGCCCTAAATATCCTGGTTGAAAATAGATATCAGCTATGCCAAACAAACTATCTTTTTGAGATCTTTCATAAATACCTCCAAAATCATAAACGTTAGTATAAGAATCAAATTTTGGTTTGTATATTCCCTCTCCGATAATAATGAACCCAAAACGATCAGTATTTAATGATTCAATTAAATTTAATAATAACCCGACCTTTCTATGTTTCTCATTAAAACGTGTGCATATTATAAAAATAATTTCCTGTTTAATATTAAACTTCTCTTTTAAATTTTGCTTTTCATCATCCGGAATTATTCGAATTTTTTCAAGTCCTGATATTGTATTTCCAAGAGAAACAGCATTCAATAAAGGAATTCGCTTTTTCCAAATCTTGTATTCATTTTCTGTATAAAACCATACACCATCAGCTAATAAAATCATCCATTCCCGCAATATATTGGGACTAGTTGCTTCCTTTGAATAATTTTTAATGGAAATCCCGTGGCCCCAAAGAATTATTTTCCGCCTATGAATAAATTTTGTTAATAGTAATAACCATGTAGTTAAATGAGATATACTAAGCATTAAAATCGCTGTACCCCTATCCTTTTTAAAAAATCTAATCGGCGAATAAATCAATAAAGGACCAACCTTAATGCTTTTTACTTTAATCTTCTTAAGGGAAGATTCACTTAAATTATTTCTACTTATTTTTTCATCTGAATCAAAACAATAGATCGATAAATTAATTTTCTCATTTATTAATTTAAAGAAGTCTTCCCTATAATTAGGAATCAATGGTTGAAGGAACAGGTACATTATCTTAACTTAAGCACATATTTAAGAGAGAGATATGCTATTAGAAATCCGGAATAATATGCTATACCATTCATCAAATCTCCTCTTAATAAGAAAAATAAGTAAAAGGAAAAATATATAGAAAAATACTTGTCAATAATATTAAACTTGATATTTACTTTAAGCTTGCTAAAATAATAAGCAAGTAAAATAGAGAATAAAACTACCCCGATAATTCCAAAATTTATATATCCTTCAGCTTGTAAGGGACATGAGACATTTGCAAATTCTGATCCATGAATACTTACAAATTTATTAACTACTGTTTCCCCAGACCCTAGAGGCTTATTAATCCAAATACTTCTAGGAATAAAAAAAAATATTGCACCTATCAAAAGATATCCAAACGAATATCCATAGCCATGAACAAAACTAATTACTACAATAATCATATTCCAAGCATCATAATTAATATCTAAAAAATGCTCATAAATGATGTTACCAAAATTGAAAGTATTACTATCACCAATTAAAATAGAAATTCTTTCATCAAAAGAACCCAGTGTATGAGTCAATATTGAGGATAAAGGAAATAAAATTACTATAGCAAAGAAAACTTTTATAAAAAATGAAAAATTAGTAGAAACATATTTCTCAAAAAAGTAAAATAAAACAGTAAGGTATATTGGACCTATTGCATTTCTTTTTTCAGTAAAAGGGTTTTTCAACAGAATTACGCAACCTAGTAATATAAACATCGATGTAATAAATGATTTATTCTTTATTCTATCCTTTAATCCAAATAATATCAATAATGAAGCAAAAGGTATCATCATTATAAATTTTCCAAAAATTAGTTGGATAGATTTTTCATCAACATTTTCGAAAAGAGATTCATTATTATTCAATCCTTTAATCAAATATGGTAAGCTTAATATTGTTGCTAATAAAGAATAAATTACTAAAAAATATAATTGCTTTTTCTTAATAGACTCCTTAAGATTACCATGCTGTTTCATTTCATTCTTTTTGATAATAAGTTTATCAAAATAATTGAATGAGCTAAATGTTGTTATATAAAAAACCAAAATAATAGCATTTGCATATATCCCAATTCCTTGATCTAATCTCATACCATTCAATAGAATGTTATTATTGTGGAATAGTTGAATTATTGGAGCTAAAATGAAGAATAGATAAAAGAATATAAAAACAACTATTAAGTATGGATTGAATATTCGTTTTATAATTAACTTATATCCTAGATAGACAAAAACAGATAGATTTAAAATAAATGAATACTGCAAACTTGCTTCAATAGGGCAATTAATTATAGCAACAAATGAAACCAAATAAATAATAATAAAAATAAACGCTTTCATAATAATTAACTCGAAAGAAGCATATCACTAAATACCGAATGTTTGTTGCTATTTAAAAATGCATTATTACAGTCAATTTGATTGGCATTATCAACCAGAAGTTTTTCAATTCCATTTTTTATGTCAATTGCATCGTAGGGATTAACTGACAATCCTAATAAATACTTCTCAGTCATTACCTTTATAATTCCATAAGAGGAAACAATAACTTTCTTATTATACTTTGCGGCATGACCTATTACTCCGCTAGAGCTATAAAAATTGATATACGGTATTAAAACAATATCTGATGCTTTAAATATTTCTTCTCTTTCAAGATTACTTATAAACCCATCATAAAAAACAATCTGCAAATTCGGACAAGTATCTAAAGCTTTCTTTTTGTAAGAAGTAATATTTTCTAGTTGCCCAGGTTCAAACTTGCCTACAATTAAAAGTGCAATGTTTGATTGAAGTTCAGTAGTAATTAAAACCAGCGATTCTATAATTCGTTTAATATTTTTTCTTTCATCAATCCCACCAAAGACAAGTAATATACTTCTGTTAGATTCCATACTATACCTAGTACATACTTTCTCTTTAGTGTTTTCAGAAATTACCAGTCTATCATCTATTGGATCTGGTAGGTTTCTAAATGCATTTTTCCTTCTACAATGTCTTTTATTTAACTTTAAAACTCCGTTTTCATCATTTAATATATGGAGTATAACATTCTGTTGGAGATGTAGAATCGCTTCTATGGTCATCATTTTTCTAAACCTTCTAATGCTATTCTTTCCGAAAAATGAACCTACATTTTTTAAAACAGGAATTTGGGTATAAGGCTGAAATAAAATTCCTGCTACAGAAAGTTTATATTTTAAAAACCCAGGGCTTAATATTACATATTGGAACATGTCAATATTCATAAATAATATACGTCCGATTGTAGGGTCACTATTTAAAACTTGCTTAATACATTTCCACTGTTGAAAACTCCTTGTAAAAAGATTTGAAGAATAATTATTACTTATTTCAGTTATAGAAATTGTATCTAGCATTTCATTGCTAAGTTTAATTTCCGAAATCAGTTTACAATTCAAAACAAAAACAAAATTTGCTTTTAATTCAGGGTTATTTATCAAATTCAACATAAGATATTCAATAAACTCAATACGATGACCCCCAGTCTCCCCCTCAAAAATTAATGTTTTACAACCCATAATGTATTTTCCTGAAATTCAATCTTTATGAATTCTAATATTAGTGGACTCCATTTCATTTAAGAATTGCAAGACATTAAAATAATTAGATTCAATCTTTTGAAAAACCTTAATGTCCTGATCCCACCATTTAGATAATAATAGCCGTTCAATGATTTCCTTATCAAATCTATATTTGATAATACGAATTGGACACCCTACAGCAATTGCATAAGGAGGAATATTTTTACTCACAACTGCACCTGCACCAATTACAGCACCATCCCCAATTTTTACACCATCTAACACTGTGACATTAATCCCAATAAAAACATCATTCCCAATTTTAACTAATTTTCTTTCTTCTATTTTATCATTTTTACTTAAAGTAAACCCACACTGTTTTTTAGTCGAATAAAAAATAGGGGAAGTTGATATACCTGACACTGGATGAATCCCAAAGCCACAAGAGAAGTTAGGTCCAATCGAACAAAACTTTCCAATTTCTGCAAATGAAATTGAAGCATTTCTGGCTACATATGTCCCAAATTTTATTTTGACTCTATAAAGTGAATAATTTCCATAGACTTTTACACTTTTGTCAATTTCACATTCTTTCTTGTATCTAACGTTGGCACTCCAGTCTACAGATGGAGTTACAAAAAGAGCTTTTAAAAACGATATTGTATTAGAAATAATATTTAACATTATATATTCCATATTTTAACCGCTTTCCCTTTCAATATTTTTTCACACTGAATAAAAAAAACAACTCCCATAATTATAAACAATATTGTATTCGCACTAATAATCCCTGCAAGTCCCAATAATTTTCCTAAATAAAATGATAAAGGAATATTAATTAATGCACTTAAAAGAACCAATATTAATTGGATCCGTATTTTACCAATCCCATTTAATAAATAAACATGAATAGTCTGCCAGATATAGGCAATCACATAAATAGACATTGCAAAAGAAAGCCCCTTAGGTACAATAACAGAATTGCCAAGCCAAACTTTATATATTACGCTTGAAAAAACACATACAATTATTGTAATTAAGGATAAAACCATCCATAACTTTCGCATTTTTGAAATACTAGATTTTATCCACCCTAAATCATTTTTTGTATATGCATCGGTAAAAGCAGTCCAATATGGTATAATGATTATATTGAAACTCATGGTAATGGCAGAAAATAATTTATAAGACACATTGAATGGTGTAACCGCCTCAGGACCTATAATTTGACTTATTATAATATTGTCTGTTTGAAACAATACAATTGCTCCAATTTGAATAAAGAAAAATGCACCTCCGACATTGAATAACTTTTTAACATACCGTAACTCTATAAATTTGAAGTTAGGTTTCAAATTTTTAAACTTAGTATTGAAGTAATATATGCTTGAAAAGAATAAAACCAGAATTGGTATACCAGCATAGATTATAACTAAGAAAAAAAGACTTTCGTGAATGTAAATCGTTACAAGATAAATAAATATTAAAACTGCTAATTGCCCAATGAATGTTATTAACGATGAGTTCGAAACTTGATGAGTTGCTAATAAAATTGTATTTATAGGTTGCACTATAAATTGAACACAAAAAAAACCTATCATTAAAATAATAATAGGTTTTAAATCATATAAGAATTCAGGAGGAGTATTTAATAACTTATTCCAATTAATAAAATAAGAAGTACCACATAAAATCCCGAAAATAATAAAAGCTATAACTATCAATAACCCATAAGTAGTACTTACATAACTCCTAGCTTTTTTAAAATCTCCTACTGCCATTGATTGAGCTAATTTATTTCTTAGGCCATTTCCTAACCCAACATCAAATAAATTCATCCAGTTTATCATTGAGCTCAATGTTATCCAAATACCATATTGAATAGGATTTATATAATTAATTGTCATTGGAATTAAAAGAAAACCAATGACAATAGAGCCACTTTTTATTAGAAAAGAAAGGGCAATATTTTTTCTGATTTTAATGGACCGCTCGTGCCCATGATTAAAGAAATTATAAGCTCTTGATCTAAGTATTGAAAACATTTTCTAATATCTTATCAATTAAATGTGCGCAATTTTCCTTTTTGAATACATTTTAATATCATCTCTAACCATTTCCTTAATTAACATCCCTAGATTATATTTTGGAAACCAGCTTAGTTTATTATTCGCCTTCCTCGCATCTCCAATCAACAATTCAACTTCCGTAGGCCTGAAATAAGCCGGATCAACAGCCACAACCTGTTTTCCAATTTCTACCTGGTATTCTTCATTATCACAAGCCACCACAACACCTTTCTCTTCCAAACCCTCCCCACTAAATGCTACCGTGACCCCCACTTCTGCAAAAGCCATTCTCACAAATTCACGAACCGCTGTTGTCACACCTGTTGCAATCACAAAATCTTCAGGTTCATCCTGCTGCAGGATGCGCCACATGGCATCTACATAATCTTTGGCATGCCCCCAGTCACGTTGTGCATCCAGGTTACCCAGGTACAGGCAGTCCTGCTGTCCCGTGGCGATAGCTGCCACAGCCCTGGTGATCTTGCGGGTAACAAAGGTCTCCCCACGCAAGGGGCTTTCATGGTTGAACAGGATGCCGTTGCAGGCAAACATGCCATAGGCCTCGCGGTAGTTCACCGTGATCCAGTAAGCATAGAGCTTGGCCACTGCATAGGGAGAACGGGGATAAAAAGGCGTGGTTTCCCTTTGCGGTAATTCCTGCACCAGCCCATACAATTCGGAGGTGGATGCCTGGTAGATTCTTGTCTTCTTTTCCAGTCCTAATATGCGAATGGCTTCCAGCAAACGCAGTGTGCCAATACCATCGGCATTGGCCGTATACTCCGGTGTGTCAAAGCTCACCTTCACATGGCTCATAGCCGCCAGGTTGTAGATCTCGTCGGGCTGCGTTTCCTGTATAATGCGAATGAGGTTGGTACTATCCGTCATATCGCCATAGTGCAAACGAAAATTCAAATGCTTCTCATGCGGGTCCTGGTACAGGTGGTCAATACGGTCGGTATTGATCAGCGAAGCACGGCGCTTGATGCCGTGAACAAAATAGCCTTTTTCCAAAAGCAGTTCGGCTAGGTAGGCGCCGTCCTGGCCGGTAATACCGGTAATTAATGCAACTTTCATATTGACAGTTTCTTGTTTATGGTTTCTGGTTCTTTAGGTCGAAGTGGCTTAAAGAGTTGATAAGTTCTTTATTACTAGAGTTTTTTTCGCCGCAAAGTCACGAAGGGACAAATGGGCGCAAAGTTTAGAATATCTCGACTTCTTGCTTCGCAAGGAAGTCGGCATAGGCCAGGGCGATACCCTCTTTGAGTTCGATATTGTGCTTCCATCCCATGGAATGGAGTTTGGAAACATCCAGCAATTTGCGTAGGGTGCCATCGGGTTTGGTAGCGTCAAAGGAAATGCCGCCTTCAAAGCCAACGGCTTCCTTTACCAATTGCGCCAGTGCGGCAATTGACAGGTCTTCACCCGTGCCAATATTCACCAGGCTTTTGTCGTTGTACTGCTCCATCAAAAACAGGCAGGCATCGGCCAGGTCGTCGGCATACAGGAATTCGCGCCTGGGCGTTCCCGTTCCCCATACCACCACTTCGCTATCGCCTCTTTCTTTTGCTTCATGGAAGCGGCGGATCAATGCCGGCAATACATGTGAGTTCTGTGGATGGTAATTATCTCCAATACCATATAGGTTGGTAGGCATCACCGATATAAAATTGCAGCCATACTGGTCGCGGTAAGCTTCACACAATTTGATGCCCGCTATCTTGGCAATGGCATAGGGCTCGTTGGTGGGCTCCAGTGGTGCCATCAGCAAATACTCTTCCTTTAATGGCTGCGGCGCTGCCTTGGGATAGATACAGGAAGAGCCAAGGAACAGTAATTTTTGTACTTCGTTTTGATAAGCTGCATGAATGATATTAGTCTCCATGACCAGGTTATCGTACAGGAACTCTGCACGGTAGGTATTGTTGGCATAGATGCCGCCAACCTTGGCGGCTGCCAGGAACACATAAGCGGGTTGTTCTCCAGCAAAAAATTCGTTCACCGCTGCCTGGTTGCGCAGGTCCAGCTGTTTGGAAGTGCGGGTAACAATATTCTGAAATCCTTTCTTCCGTAACTGCCGTTCAATGGCCGATCCCACCATTCCGCGGTGACCAGCAATGTATATTTTGTCGTTGAGGTTCATTGGGATTGAGAAAAGTTGAAAGGTTGACAGGTTAACAAGTTGATAAGGAACGCTCCGATTTGTAACCTTGTCTTATGAATTTAGTTCTGACTGCAGATATTATTTAAAAGATGCTACTTAATTATGTTAGGAAGCCAATCTTTATTATTTCATCACAAACGCTCTCAAGGAATCTGGGCTTTTCTTACTGAACCAAATCCCCCTTTAGCATCTGTCCGATTTGCGGAGTGGCTGCTTTCCCCCTTTGCAAAGGGGGACTTCGGTCTCTCCGCACATTTTGAGCTTGCCAGAGGGGGATTTAGTTCAAAGAATTGTAGCTTGAATAACTTCTCTCTTTTGAATTGAAGATTTATAGCATCCTATATTGTCTCTTCCACTAAAACAAACTACAAACTACAAACTTCTCCGTGTTCCTCCGTGTCGTTCTGCCTCTGTGGTTCCTATCGACTCATGACTCCAGACTCCCGACTCCCGACTCTCGACTCAATCGGTATCACCTTCACACTCTCCCTCGCTACCTGCGCCACCATGGCAAATCCTAAAGAAGGCAATTGCACCTTCACCAGTTTATTGGTAATCTCTATCACGCGGCCATGCTGGTCCAGGAAGGGACCGGTCATGATGCAGACCCTGTCATTCACTGACACTTCGGTCTTTTCCAGCACCACGTTCTCATGATCATTCAGGAAGCGCTTGATGGTATCTATTTCTTCGTTGCGGATCACGGCAGGCTTGCCCAGCCAATACACCAGGTTTACCACGCCATCGGTCATGCGCACTTTGGTTAATTCTTCTGCAGTGATATGGATAAATACATAGCTCTTGAACAGGGGCTCCAACACCGTCTTCTTCCGGTCGCTCCACTGGCGCACCACCTTATTGAGCGGGCAGTAGTGCTCGATGCCTCTTTTTTCAAAGAGCCCCGCCACCTTCTTCTCCCACCGCGGCTTGGTGTACACTGCAAACCATTGTGCTTCGTTGTTCATGATGTAATTATGTGTTAGTATGGTTTTGACTATTTAATAAGTAAGATTTAATATTTAATATTTTGGTGAACTATACATTAACCTTTACTCACTTTTCAACCCATACTAAATCTTACTTTTTCTATTTACTACCCGACTACCGACTCCAGAGTCCAGACTCCCGACTCTCTCCTTGTCAACCTGTCAACTTGTCAACCTGTCAACTTTTCTCTCCATGATCTTCCGTGTCTCTCTGCCTCCCTGGTTCCTCCCTCGTCCGCCGAAGCTTTAGCGAAGGCGGATCTCCAGACTACCGACTCCCGACTATGCGAGCTCCGCTCGCGTGGCTTCGCCCACGTCACCTACAGGCTCCCCTGTAAATGATGAATTTTTTGACTCATGATCTAATGGAATCGGCGACTTCCTCCGTAGTCCTTTAGGTCAATCTTTCTTTACATCCCCAAATCGTCGCCTAAACATTCCCCACAGATCCTTCGTTCCTCAGGATGACAGGGTCATATAATGACCTATATCAACCCTTACTATTATCAACGACTCTAAAAACTATCTCTCTTCCAACTTCAGACAGCCTGCACCTTATAGTGTATCTTCCACCTAAACAACTACAAACCACAAACTACAAACTGCCCTGGCTCCAGACTCCCGACTCCCGACTCACTTTGCGTTCCTTCCCGTCTTCGTGCCTTTGTGGCTATCTCTCACATACACATTGAACATTGATCGTTGAACATTGAGCATTCGCTTTACTTCTTGTCAACTTTTCAACCTGTTAACTTGTCAACTCTCTATAAATTAAACATCCTCATCACCTTACTCTTCAGCCCCTTCTTCGCCACCGTTTCCTCCTCCGCATATCCGTACCCGTAACCATAGCCATAGCCATAACCATATCCGTATCCATACTTACCAAAGCCCTTGCTCTTGATATCATTGTACACCAGGGCCATGTTCTTCAGGCTGTGTATGCGGTTGCCATCTTCCAGCTTCTGCATGAATACTTTTGGCGTGTAGCCGTCGCGCACCAGGTACAGCGTGGCATCGCAGATGGGCGATAAAATATAGGCGTCCGTTACCGGGCTTACCGGTGCGGTATCTATTAATATGTAGTCAAATTGTCCCTCCAGGTAGGCCAGCAACTCCTGCATCCTGCCGTTCAATAAGAGCTCGGAAGGATTGGGCGGAATGGGACCGGAAGGAATCAGGAACAGGTTGTTGACCGCCGTGTTGCGGATGATCTCCACCGCTTCTTTTTGTTCAATCAGGAAGTTGGTGATCCCCACCTTGCGGTCAATGCCAAAGGCATCCGCCAGCTTGGGCTTGCGAAGGTCCAGCTCTATCAGCACCACTTTCTTACCCATCAGGGCCAGGGAGATGCCCAGGTTGGCCGTCACAAAACTTTTTCCTTCACCTGATATAGAGGAAGTCAGTAAGACCTTTTTCTTTTTCGAATTGATACCCAGGTAGCCCAGGGAAGTGCGCAGGTGGCGGAACTGCTCCGCGATCACGGTGCGCTTGCCTTCAGCGATCACTAAAGGTGAAGTTGTCTTAGCATGCACCACTTCTCCCAGTATGGGGGTGTTGGTATATTTTTCTATTTCCTGGCGGCTCTGTATGCTGCGGGTGAGCATTTCTTTAGCAGAGATGCTGGCAATACCCAAGCCTAATGCCCCTACTACAGCGATAAGGTAGATCAGGGGTCGCTTAGGACTCACAGGCACATCACTTGATTCAGCCCTGTCCACAATACGGCTGTCCGGCACCGTGGAAGCATAGGAAAGTGCGGCTTCCTCTCGCTTCTGCAACAGGAAGGTGTAAATATTGTTCTTGATACCCTGCTGGCGGCTGATGCCCAACAACTCCCTTTCCTTTTCAGGGATGGTGCGCAGCATGGAAGAATAGCGGCTATTGGTAGCTGCCAGGTCGCCCTTGCCGGCTTCGAGGCTGCGGCGCTGGCTGCGGATGTTTTCCAGTATGCCCGGTTTGATCTTTTCCATTTCGTCCACCAGCGATACCACGCTGGGGTTGTTCTCCGGAACGATCTTGCGCAGGCGCTCGTATTCCAGTTCGGTAGTGTATAATTTTTCCAGTAAGGAAGACAACACAGGATCGGAAACGCCCAGTGTGGAAGGAACAATATTGCCCTTGCCATTTTTCCCCTTTACATAGCTTTCTACCTGGTCCAGCGCGGCCAGCTGTACAGAGATATCTGAGATCTTCTGGTCGTTGACACTTACTGTCTGCAAAAAGATCTGTCCCTGCGTAGAGATATCCGTGATCTGGTTGCGGGCCTTGAAATTCTTCAACTGTCCTTCCACGGAATCCAGCTCGTTCACCACGTACTTCAAACGATCCTCGACGAAATGAAGGGTGTTCGCAGCTTGCGTATTCTTATCCTGCACCGCTGCCTGGTTATAGACTGCGATCAGGTTATTTAAAATATCCTCTCCCCTTTTGGGTACATTGTCTTCAATACTTAGGTTGATCACCGTGCTTTGTTTGGAAGAGGCAGCCACCTTCATGCGGGCGATCATGCCATTGGCAGCCGTTTTCACCGCCACCAGGTTAAAATACATGGGCCTTTCCTTCTCCTCCGTGTTTTCATCCTTTTCAGCAGGCTTGAAGTAAGGATTAGGCTCAAAGCGCAGTGTAACATTAGGGGTATTGATCCAGTTGTTGAGGGCAAAGGCCTTTCCATTCAGCTCGACCTGCTGGCTGGCAGCCAGGTATTTGAAATAGAACTTTTCTTTAGATGGAATAAGAGAATCGGGATTTTGCACCGTGATCACTACAGGGGCATTTACATAACCCGGGCGGTCAGTTACACGTCCCTCAATGGTTACGGGTGCATACAAGTGCAGGTTCTTCACCACTTCCTGGGCCAGGGTCTTGCTCTGGATCACCTCAATTTCATTCTCCACGATCTTCTTGCTGCCAAAGATGTCCAGCGCTTCCAGGGCCTTGGAATCATCCAGCCCTTTTTTCTCATCCTTTATTAATATAGAAGCGGAAGTGGAATAAACCGGAACCTTATAGCGCAGGTAGAACCAGGCACCACCAGCTCCCAGCAACATCAGCAGCAGGAACAAGGGCCACCAGGGCAGGAATTTAAAAAGGAGGTCCTGGAAGAGGTTTTCCTCCTCGTCTTCCGTATAGGTCTTTTTATATGGTTGTTTGTTTTCCATGGATTATTTTCTGATAAGTGCGGTAATGACAACAACAAGGATGGAAACGCCACTCAAAATGGAGGGCAGCAATTGCTGGCTTCTGCTGGCGGCAGCCGTTTTTGCCTTGTCGGGCTCCACATACACCACGTCGTTGGATTGCAAAAAGAAATAAGGAGACCGCAGCACATTGGATGAATTGAGGTTCAACCTGTTTACAGTGCGGGTGCCATCATTGTGTTGCCTGATGATGGCCACATTCTCTCTTTTGCCGTTGATGGTCAGGTCACCTGCCTGTCCCAGCGCTTCCAGGATGGAGATCTGCTCCGAAGGAACGGTGATCACTCCCGGGTGGGCTACTTCTCCCAACACTGTTACACGGTAGTTCAGGAAGCGCACATTCACAATAGGATCAAATAATAGTTTCTTATCCAGCAGTTGTTGTGTAATGGTATTTTCCAGTTCTTTCTTGGTCAGTCCTTCTGCTTTGATGGCTCCCAGTATGGGAAACTTCACCATGCCGTCTTTGTTCACCAGGTAACCTACAGCCTGTTGTAAAGCACTATTACCTCCCGAAGCTGTAGCAACCGGCGTATTAGGCGCATTAAACATCAGGGTGGATTGTGGATCAAGCGAACTTACTGAAATGGATAGCAGGTCGTTGGCATGAATGACAGGTTCTGGTATGTTGGTAGCAGCTATCATGGCTGTGTCCACAATATCATTGAAGTAGGTCGCCTTTTTGGTATTCACACAGCTGGTAAGGGCCAGCGCAAAGCCTATAGAAAATAGTAAAGTAGTCAGCCAACGGTTACACATATACACACGGTTTTTATGGAATAGCAAGCCTATTCGCCATAGATATCAAACTATCATCTTCAGTAGGATACGGATCCGCTCTCCATCAAATCCGTTACCAGCAAGGGTTCAACTATAGGGAAAATACCATTCTTATCAAGTGGGCGAAGGTAGGAATAGCAAGAAATGTTTATTTGTTCATTCTTGTTCAGAAGTAAGGCAGGCTACGACTACGCTAAGTCGCAAAGGGCAAAGAGATTGTGTTTTGACTGTAAAAAATGCAGTCTATCTAAACATTATCCTACAAAAACGCATACCGTAAACCATAATTAAATGCCACTTCATCCTGAACCAGTTCCAACTGGGGCAGCTTCACCAGCGCAGATAATGCAATTCCCAGCGAAGGGATTGACAACGTTTCCAAATCGTATTGATCAAATGACTGGATAGTTCTGATCATAGTCGTATTGCACACAACAGATCTATCAAGTCTGATATTCTTGTGCTCATTCACAAATTGAGTAATGCCCGCTATTTCCTTTTCAGGAACCACAACCGGCTTTCCTAGCCAATACACCATGTTGACAACACCATTCATCTGGCACAACGCAGGCAGTTCACTTTCAGTAGCCCTCACAAATACCCACGAAGAAAACAAAACTTCAGAAACGATTTTTCTCCTTCCTGGCTTCTCTACCATATTCATGGGGCAATAATGCTCCAGCATTTTATCAGCTAGCCTGTTGGCCACCTTCATTTCCCACTGGTGGCGGGTATATAGAACATGCCATTGCGGGCTCATAAGCATTCATTTACAGTAGGCATTCAAGAGGAAGGACGGGTTAAGGGTAAAGCCCCTGGGTGAAAAAGATTACAAATATGGAAATAAAAATACATAAGGTTAATTCCAAATATTTGTTCATTTTTGTTCATTCAAAAAAGAAGATAAGAACCCGGCACTACAAAGAGGAATAGAGAAATTAGCTTCAACCACAAAGGCATTCAATGAAAAGTATCCAATTACAGCGATTAGATTCAGATTATACTTTTAATTGCTAAGGCTTTTTACTTATATGTGATATATTCAGTTTCATTACATTAGCGCCCCAATTCGGCTTTATGAACTAAAAAGAACAAATATGATCTTTTTATAATCGATACATTCATTGTTCATTCCAGTTCAGAATTCACAGAACCTGAAGCCGACAACCAAAGGAATTGATTATGAAAGAGATTGATAAAAGTTTGGCTCTATCTATCCTAAAACAGGAAATACAAGACCACTTTGGACGCCCTTTAGCTACTTCCAGGGATTGTATCCAGCTTAGCGAAGAATTATTCCAGAAGACCAGTTATAAAGTGAATCCAAATACATTACGTAGATTCTTTGGACTGGTAAAGGCCACCTACCCGCCTTCTTCCGCCACCCTTTCAATTCTTTCGAAGTACTGTGGTTTCGATTCTCTGGAAGAACTGGTGCGCCACAATAGTAATGGCCAGGCAAAGGAGCAGGACCTGCACTCAAGCGACGCCATCCTGCGCTATTTTATTGGCATCTTTAAAGACACCCAGGTGCTGGAACCTGTAGATAAAACCTTCCTGGCACTGGTGAAGCAAACTATCCTCTTCCTGCAGCAACATCCTGAGATGGCCTCCAAATTTCAAAAGGCCATTGCCAGGACTGTCAACGGCCAGCGATACTATTTTGAACTCTATGCTCATATTGACCAATTAAATTCTTACTATGGCGATGGATTAATGTATTACCTGAAAGAAAAAAAAACAACCGATGCGCAGATACGTGGACATGCTCTGCTGTTACAGCGTGGGTGGCTAACCAATGATGTCGACGCTGTTCGCAAGCATATGGAAAAAATGGGAGATCATCACCTTTGCGAAACCTCTCACCCTGTGATATGTGCCCGATACTTTGCTTCAAAGATCTTTCATGCCAATATAGTAGGATTACCCACAAGCGGAATTTTAGCTGAAGCATTGGTTCAGCACACCCGCATTGTCCCTTCAGAAGGTTTTTACCATAACTTTCCAACCTTTGAATATATTTTTTCCCTGGCACTTACGTTAACACAACATTTCTCAGAAGCACTATATTATCTGGAACAGGCAGAAGTCAAATACAAATCGAAACATAGTTATGTGGAAGATGGTCTTTATGAAACTATGCGCCTGCTGAAGGCCATGGCTCTTGCACGAACTGGCAATACTGTAGCAGCAAAAGAATTGTTTGAAAAACTTAAGCCTTCAAGGTTTTATTTCCTTACCAAAAAAACAAATTCCATTTTTTACCTCCTGCTTGCAGGTTACCTGAATAGACAAACAAGGAAAGGTGAAGATCAATTGAAAATGTTACTGAAAACAACAGGCTTTATCAAGATGCAGGAACTTAAGTTATATTCAAAAGAAAAGAAGGACAAATACCAGGTTTCCTCAGCTTTTATTTAGATTTATAATGATGAATAGCCAAATGAATTTTCAATCATCTTTTACTTTTTAAATACCCTTACATAATCAATCTCTATTGAATCCGCTGAAAAAGCATGATCTACATTGCCGCCGAAATCACCACCTATAGCAAGGTTCAGTAAAATATAAAATGGATGGTTGAAAGGGATGGAAGGACTGTTAAGCACCGTATGGTAAGCCAGGTTATCCACGAAGAATTTGATTTCAGCAGGACTCCACTCTACAGCATATTGATGAAATGCTGTGGTAGCCTCATGGATCATTATCGTTTTGCCATTGCCGTTAGCACCCCAATGATCGGGGTAATGAAGCGTTCCGAAGATCTTATTCTGCTCCATGCCCCTGTGTTCCATGATGTCTATCTCGCCGCAGGCGGGCCAGTCCACTTTGTCAATATCAGTGCCCAGCATCCATATAGCCGGCCAGGTGCCAACAGTTGCCGGAAGTTTGGCAGAAGCTTCTATCCTGCCATATTGAAATGCTGCCTTGTTCCTGGTCACCAGCCTGGCAGACGTGTATTCCATGCCTTCCTTATTTTGCTTGCGCGCAGTGATGATCAACCTGCCGCCCTGCTGCTTTACATTGCTAGTATCATGGTCGGTATAGTACTCCAGTTCATTGTTCCCCCATTTTTTGGCGCCTACATCAAAGCTCCACTTACTGCTGTCCGGCAATCCCTGTCCATTGAATTCATCGTTCCAAAGGAGCCTCCAACCTTTTGGTGCTGTCACATTCATACTGGTTTTTTGTGTAGATGCACAGGAAGAAAAAATTAAGGCAGTGATATACAATAGAAGACGCATGGTGTAAAGTTACTACTGATTTTACCCCTGGTTTAATGACCTTATATACCTGTCAACCTTTCAACTTGTCAACCTTCAACCTACCCATCACACTAGGTCAAAAGCCTGGGCAAAACGCGTGATATCATAATTGGTCTTTGCACTGAGCTTGCTCTTGACATTCTTGCGGTGCGTATTCACCGTGGATTCAGAAAGGTGCAGTTGGGCAGCTATATCGGCGGAACTCAATCCCATGGCTATCAATCTCAGGATCTCCCTTTCCCTTTTGGTCAGCGTGTCAAATAACTTATGGTTATGCCTCAGGAAATTATTTTCATCCAGCAGGCGCTGCGCTTTGGTGGAGATCTGGTGGTGTGAATCTACCGGCGTGGCAGTAGTGATGGTGAGAATGGGTTTACCATCATCATCTCTCAGGAAAATGCGGGTGGCACTGAGGTACCACTCCCAGTCGTGCTGCGGGGAGCTGCGCACCTGCTGGAAAAAGGACACGCTTTCATCATCATTGTTACGTTCCAGCAAACTGAAGATCTTAGGCACATAATCCCTAGCATCTTCAGGATTGAAAAAATAGGTATGGTAATTTTCTCCCATTGCCTTTAGCTGCTCAAGCGTGTGCCCCAGGTGTTTTAACCCTGGCTCACACATGAAAACCACCGAAAAATCACGGATGTCATGGACAATGATATAGGAAGGAAAATCATTTTGCAATATCCTCAGCAGGGTAATTTTCTCGTCAATTCTTTGATCCATTGATTTCACTGATTCAATACCACTCATGAAGAAAGTTTTGAAAGATATTTGGAACATGACGAATATACGTATTGTATAATGAGTCCAAAAGCAAAAGTTATAGAGATAAAATGATGACTTTAATAGCTTTAAGAATTAAGACTTCCCCTTCTTTCCAATTTTTTATATTCACTGTTACACAAAAAATCCCGCCTTGCGGCGGGATGGTTGTTGTTTTGGTTGCTGTCCCGACAAATCTCGTATGGTCAGCAGTGAAGCGTCGACGTTGCCGGAAGTTATTTTGCTAAAGCATACCGGCCTTTCTTAGCGCGGCAATTCGGTTAGTAACTCTTAGTTTGGTGAATATGTTCTTTACATGTTTCTTGACGGTCTCTTCGCTGATGAATAACTTACCTGCGATCTGCTTGTTGCTGCATCCGCGGGCTATTAACTTCATCACTTCCTCTTCCCTTTTCGTTAAACCAATGCCAGTTTTTTGTTTAAATGTCTCTGCCATTGCATACTACCATTTCAAAAATTAAATTTAATTCAATATGTCGCCATCCCAACTACCCATTTATGGGTATTTTTTCTTTAAAGTTGAAAAGTTGACAAATTGAGAAGGAAAAATTCAATGGCCGCGAGGTCCTTTGCCTAAGGTCTTATTTTCGATGCACGCTACCCAATGCAAAGGGGAAGTAGGCTGGCAGGGAAAGGCGGAAAAGAGCTGTGACTTATATCACAGTTGGTAAAGCCAGAATATTGGAATTTTATCAATGATGATAACCACCGCTCAACCTATTCCTGGTGCTGCACCATTACAGGGACTGAAGGCCAATGCAGGGCAGTTCTGGCTGCTGGTGCTGGTGAATGCTTTTGTAGGCAGCATGGTTGGACTCGAACGTTCCATCCTTCCTGCATTTGGAAAGGAGGTCTTTGGCATTGAAGGAAAGACGGCCTTACTTTCTTTCCTTGTAGCCTTTGGAAGCTCCAAGGCGCTCTTTAACCTGGTGACAGGCCAGCTGGTGGAAAAATTATCACGTAAAAAAATATTGTTGCTGGGATGGATTGCAGCCATCCCCGTACCCTTCCTGTTGATGTATGCCCCCTCCTGGGGCTGGGTGATAGCGGCCAATGTGTTGCTGGGCATCAACCAGGGACTGGCCTGGTCATCTACCGTGATCATGAAAATTGACCTGGTGGGTGAAAAGAACCGGGGACTGGCCATGGGTATCAACGAGTTTGCAGGTTATGTATCTGTGGGACTGGCGGCATGGCTGGCAGCAACTATTGCGGCCGCCAAAGGCTATGCCTTTTTCCCCTTCATCCCGGGCATCGTTTTTTCCCTGGCCGGGTTATCACTGACCTTCTTCTTTGTAAAAGACACGGTACACCTGGTGAAACAGGAAGCTATTAAACATACCGGGCCTTTGCTCACCAACCTATGGAGCCATACCAGTTTTTTGCATCCCAACCTGGGCAGCGTCACACTGAATGGGTTGGTGAATACCCTCAATGACGGCGTGATCTGGGGCTTATTGGCCCTGTTCCTGCTGCAGAAAAATTTTTCCATCGGGCAGGTGGGCCTGGTGGCTGGCGTTTACCCTGCCATCTGGGGGCTGGGACAATTATTCACTGGCCGGATGGGTGATACCATCTGTAAAAAACAGGTCATCACGGCAGGTATGTGGCTGCAGGCTATAGGACTGCTCGTCCTGGCCGTAGCGGGAAGTTTTATCCCGGCCCTCTTGTCCATGGTGCTGATGGGAATAGGCACAGCCATGGTCTATCCCAACTTCCTGTCGGAGATAGCTGCCAACACCCACCCGCTGCAAAGAGCGCAAAGCCTGGGCATCTTCCGGTTCTGGCGCGACAGCGGCTACGTGATCGGCGCGCTGGTATCGGGGGTGCTGGCCGACCAGCTGGGTATGTCCACCACTTTTGTTGTCATTGCCTTCATCACTGCCGCCGCAGGACTGGTAGCGCATAAACGTATGTGCTGCACCAATAAAATCCTTTGGAAATCGCAACGCTGCGTGGAAGTATATTGAGTTTCTGGTTGATGGTTTTTGTTTCTCGTTTGTAGATAGTAGATGCCTAAATAGCGTTGACCGTTTTTTCTACTCCTTTTTCTTTGCCAGCGAGTCTCTCTGCCAGGTCAGGAGTACAATAAAAATGAAACATTGATAGCAGAGGACTCGCTGGCGAAGTAAGTCCTTTCAGATTACTGTAGGGGAACACTAATATACCCTACGGCTTGCCGTTATTTTATGTGAATAATTATGTGCCCAATGGGTGTACAACAATATTTGGAAAGGACTATGTTCAAATAGTAATTTAGATTCAGAATTGAGAACGGCAGATTTCCTTCATAAGATTCCTGTCATGATCAGTTCAAAAGCATCGGGTTAGTAAGTAGTATGTACTTCGGTATGTATAAAAAACAAACTCTGGTGCTTTTCTTTTTTTATACCTCATATATTGTCTCTACGCCCACTCCAGGTCACGGGTAACATTGCCTCAAGCTTCAATCACTTCACCCGTCACAGTTTTCTTTTTATAAAAAACGGATACGATCGTTAAGGCCAGTAAGGATGCGGATATACTGATCACGATCATATCATCCTTGCCCGCATGCGGGCCCAGGCGAAGGCGCAGCAGGAATATGATGAATGCAATTACTGCTATTGCGGGCCAGTACAACCAGGTACGGCCCTTGCGGCGCGGCATGGAATGCAGGGGCATGCGCCAGGTAAGCCATCCGAGGAACAATAATCCAATGATGGAATTTACAATATGAATGATGCGGTAAGTGTTGGCAGTAAGGTGGTGGCCCAGGAATTCAGACTCAATGCTCCTCACACCTTCCCAATCCATGGTGGTATGGGTAACGGCATCCCATAGTAAATGAGTTCCGGCACCAATGAGTATGGACAAAATAATGATCACTGCCCGTTCATTGAAGCCTGTCCAGTGACCCTGTGCATAGGGTCCAAAACGGCGGTAAAATGGGCGGGGCAGGTGATTGACCAGCGGCCCTTTGACGATATTATGAAAGATCACGGCCAGGAATATGGCCATAGGCAGGTCGAAAAGGAAAATACCCGGAATGGTATGACTGAAGCGGCTCACTGCTTTTTTCATCTGGATGAAATAGGCAAAATCGGGGGATATGCTGCCTGCCACCAACCCTGTAAGGGAGAACCAGCGTTTTTTAGCGAGGTAAAACGGAACTGCCAGGGCAGGATGCGAAAAGGTGAAGGGCATGGGACAAAGAAAGGAAGAAATGAATTATATGTCCGGGTTGAAAAGTTGAAAAGTAAAAAGTTAACAAGAAAGGGGATGTGTCGGGAGTCGGTAGTTAAAAATCATGGAGGCCAGGTTGCCGCGAAGTCTAAAGTGCCATACGTAAAACTGCCCTGATATGAGGTGCAGTGTTTGAAAATGTCGCTTTGAAATTAATTACCTTTTAAAAACTGGCTGTACCCTGTGAAGTTGTCCGAACTTAAGAAACAGGAACAATAAACTATAAAACAGTAACTGTCTAAAGACCCAGAACAAAAAACCATAAACCAGAAACGGCTCATAGAAATCACCCGGGGTCCCCCTGGCTAACGCGCCTACCCGAGGAGGGTAGACCCCAGGTGGAATGTCTTTCTTTTAAGCTTTTTGTGAATTTTTGAAATGAACTGCATTCAATAAAGTCTTTTCCACCAAAAGAACCAGTAATTACTAATAATTAGATTGTCGCGGCAGTCCAAATACAAAACTAAAAGTGGCCCTCGCAAAGAGTCCGGATGGTAAGATCATTCTGAAAACTTTACCCTAAGGACAGACTGCATTTTATTAAGCCTCTTCCATTTAAAGAACCAGGTACAAAAAACTATAAACCAGAAACAGCTCATATAGTTACAAACCTTTTGTGTTCTTTCCTGCCTTCGCGTCAGAATCCCCGTGCCCCTCCATGCTTCCCTACCATTATATCCACCTGTTTCTAACTGCTGACTCCCGACTCACGACTCACTGTTCCGTTGCCCAGCAGCCGATCAAACGGATGCCATCGAAGTTGACCGGGAATTTGCATATGGAAAACACATGTTCTTTATGGTCACTAAGAATAGCCCTTTCTACTGTATTGATGGGAAAGTTCAGTTCCAGCAGCAGCTCATTGTTGCGCAGGCAGCTCCTGGCAAAATCAAAGGGGAGTACATCCATCACATTCAGGCCGATGGCTTTTTTTGACAAGTGAAAGGCCTTCAGAAAGCTTTTATTGGCAAAAATGATCATGCCCCTGTCATCCATTAGTACGGATGAAATGGGACAATAGTCCATGAATTTTTCAAAGATGGAGTACGAATTCCTGACCTCCTGTGTTCCCGCTGCCATAAAAAAGATTTTCAGGTGATTGTACCACAAACTAATTCTATGGCAGCTGTCATAGAATGATAATGGTCAGTTAAATGGCTGTTAGCTGTCAGGGAGGAGTCATGAAGCGGGAGTCTGTAGTCTGGAGGCGTGAGGCGGAGCAGGGCTAGATTTAATAAGAATCAGATTATTTGAAATGGTTATTGCAGCTCGAAGCTTGCCCACTATTGCAAACTTTCGGACTGCTGCAACATATATAGTTTCTCTGACCTAAAGAACCACAAACATATAAACCGCCCATGGAATCACCCGGGGTCCCCCTGGCTAACGCGCATGCCCGATGAGGGTAGACCCCAGGTGGAGTCTCTTTCTTTAAAGCCTATCGGTACTTCGGAGAGACTGCTTTCTGTAAAATCTTTTCTAATTGAAGAACCATACAAATAAACCATAAACCGCCCAATGAATCACCCGGGGTCCCCCTGGCTAACGCGCATACCTGAGGAGGGTAGACCCCAGGTGGAGTCTCTTTCTTTAAAGCCTATCGGTACTTCGGAGAGACTGCTTTCTGTAAAATCTTTTCTAATTGAAGAACCAGAAACAAAAAAACCAAAAACTGTCCAATGTATCACCCGGGGTCTCCCTGGCTAACGCGCATGCCCGAGCAGGGTAGACCCCAGGTGGAGCCTTTTTCTTTAAAGCCTATCGGTACTTCGGAGAGACTGCTTTCTGTAAAATCTTTTCTAATTGAAGAACCAGAAACAAAAAAACCAAAAACTGTCCAATGTATCACCCGGGGTCCCCCTGGCTAACGCGCATGCCCGATGAGGGTAGACCCCAGGTGGAGTCTCTTCCAAATTGAAGAACCAGGAACAAAAAAACAATAAACCAGGAACTGTCCAAGTATCTCCCGGGATGCCCGAACTATTTAATAAGTAATAGGTAAGAAAAAATATTTAGGTGAACTGATTTCCCGGCTCTCTCCAAATCTCAGACTGCTGCACCTTGTAAAGTTTCTTTGACCTAAAGAACCAGAAACCATAAACCATAAACCAGAAACTGTCTGTCTTGCTGCTTGTCAACCTATCAACTTGTCAACCTGTCAACCATTCCCTATTGGCTTTGCTGCTTGCGGATGCTTTTCTTTATTTCGTCGGTGCAGTGCTGCACGAACTGGTCGGCGATGGATTCGATCTGGCGCACATCCAGGGGCTTGGTGATGAAGCCCGCCTGGTGCTGCCTGGCAAACTCACGGTCTACCGTATACGAAGAAGTGGTAAATAATACTACGGGTATATCATTGAACCGCTGCAGAGTGCGGATCTTTTTCAGGGCTTCCTTGCCATCCAGTCGCGGCATGTTGATATCCAGGATGATCAGGCAGGGGGCAGGTTCAAAATGATCCAGGGAAGCCAGGTAAGAAACGGCCTGCTCGCCATCCGTGGCAGTTACTACTTCCACATTGTCTGAATAACGTGTAAATGCCTCCCTTACCAGCATCAGGTCGTCGGGGTCATCGTCAGCATACAGCACTACGTGCTTGCGGGTATTCGTTTGAGTCATTTGGTGATGGCTTGAAACGATCAAATTTAAAGCAAACTGGTGTATTAAACCAAAAAACGAAACAGCTACCCCTTTTTAAACTAGCAATTGATCAGGAATTCAATATCCATTTTGGCGAGGTATGGATCGAGGTGCTCCGTACTTTCAAAACACCTCATAGCTTGCACAGAATAACGGTACTTACGGTAGGTGATCTCCACATAGAAACTGTTATATTGATACAGAACCCTGAAGAGATTGTTCTTACGGATCTTCCCTACAAAAACGCCTTCTTTATATAACAGGTCCAATTGATCTTCCATTGCCAGCAGGCTAAAATCAAACATCTTCATATGCCAGATTCTCCGTTTATGGTTGCAACAAATTCCATGCTTAATGTGTCAGAAAAGAGAAATAAATATAAAACTTCTGAAATATTTTTATTGATCATTCCGCTGCTCGTTTTTCCTGGATGAACTGCTCAGGCAATATCCCAACATAGTTTTGATGGATTCAACCAAATGGTCGAAGTGCAAGGGTTTGGTTACACATTCCACTCCAAAACAAGAACAATATTCCCGGTCTGATGGGAGCGCTGAAGTGGTAAACGCCACTATAGGTATTGTATTGATAGCAGGATCATTTTTGATCAGGGGCAACAATTCCTTTCCGCCAATACCGGGCATATTCAGGTCCACTATGATGAGGCAGGGTGAACTTTCTTTTACCAACTGTATGAATTGCAGGGGATGTTTGACGCCTTGCTCCTGGCGCAACTGTATGCCTGGATCTGCACTGGCCAGTGCTTCTTTGAACACCAGCAGGTCATCTTCATCATCATCAATATGGAGGATCAGGGGAGCTTGCAACATGGTTAGGGATTTGACTAATGGCCGGTGAAATTATGTAAAATTTACGCGTTACCTGCAAACAGGACATTAAATAATCTACGATTGATCATTGATGCCGGCACCCAAAAAAACAAAATGTTGTTGCAGCTTATTTTGCCCGGTAGGTAGTAACACTTATATGAACATTTTGCGTGCTTTCTATCTTTATGCTTTAAATCAATAGCATGGCAAAAGTTCTGTCTAACGAATTGGCGATAGAGACCCGCAACATTAAAGAATCTGCACAGATCATCCGCGCCATCAGGCACAACCTTCGCAAAGAACTGCTCCAGTTGATCCATGCGCACGGCCGCATGACGGTAAGTGAAATGTACCACAAGCTCGGTATCGAGCAATCAGTGACCTCGCAACACCTGGGTGCCTTGCGCCAGGCTGGCTTCGTTCACACAGAACGCAATGGCAAGAACATATTTTACTCCGTGAATTATGAGCAACTGCAACATGTGCATGGCATAGTGGAGCAGTTGATTGAAAGATGATTGAATCGGGAAGTTGAAAAGCTTTGAACCACAGAGGCAGGGCAACACGAAGATTCACGGAGAAAAAAATATACTCCACCTGGGGTCTACCCTTTTGAGCTTTGTGAGTTTGCCAGGGGGACGCCGGGTGATTCATTCGAACCGCAGAACAATAGAACAAGGAATGTCGAATGATGAAGGCTTAGGTCGGAGGGACATTTCTTTGCAG
>NZ_JCANTR010000017.1:0-100180 GCF_059568575.1 Flavisolibacter ginsengiterrae DSM 18136 | reverse complement strand
TTTTAACCGGTACAAAGCGGTAGATGATCGAAGAGATAATGTTGCCTGTACCAAACCTCTCTGCGCTTCTCCTACTTCCTTCAAAGGCAGGATCACTCCAGAAGCGCTTACTGCTTACGCCCGGAAGCATTCTTACCAAAAATCCCCATTCCACATCCTTATAAAAGTTGGTGTCACCATCCACGGTGCCTGTTGCTGTAATGTATCCTACTTGCCTGGCCATAACTGGTATTAGATTTTAATAGCTGCAAGTTTTTGAAAATCCCTCTCAGTTCAAAACCCCTATGTCCGTTTTGGCCGTTTTTGACCGATTTGACCGGTAATGACCGCTTTTGGCCGTATTGGCAGCTTTTGACCGTTTTCCTCTCTAACCCATTGATCCTTACTTCTTTTTCCCTCATTGAACATTGAAAATTGAGCATTGCTCATTGAGCATTCTTCCTCCTTCAACCCAAGCCAGGACCGCATCAACCAATGCCTCTCCGCCCTAACCCCACTTCATCATTCAACATTCCTTGTTCATCTGTTCTATATTCCCCTCCTTCTCCCTATCTACAGTATACCAGCGCCCCACCTGCAGTATAGCTACGGTATAGATACTGCGTAATCACCACGCAGTATCTATACCGTAGGTAGGGAGTAGATAGGGGGCAGCTATACTCCAGGTAGGTAAAAGATAGTACCCAGGCTGCTACCAGGCAGCAAGCAACCCCGAGTTTTGATTCATCATAACCCACAAGGCGTTCCGCTGGAACGCTATAGAAGATTTAAACTATTAAGCTACCGACAAGGTGTTCCTATGGAACACTGGAATGACGACATTCCAGCCCCTGGCCTGTCAACCAGTACTTTCAACTATCCACTTGTAGATTGACTTAAATCTTGTAAAACAACAAAATGCTCAGTCCCCTGCTCATCAAACTATCAAAGGCTCTCTTAAACTTTAGCCTTTGTGCATCTTTGCGACTTTTGTGTCTTAGCGGCTCTCTAATCTCCAGACTCCCGACTCCTAACTCCCGACTCCCGAATCATCCCCCGGGTATGTGGTTTGCAGCACCCTTCCTATGTTTCGGTGGATATCGGCAAAGTTCAGGAAGACGGCTGCGGCAATGGCTTTATTATCAGTGGAGATGGCTATCGTTGTCAGCCTGTTTGTTTGTGCCCTGGTGGTCTTCATCTTTGTTACCCGCCGGATATTTTTTATGCACCGCACCGGTTTTGATGAGCGGGTATTCAAATTATTGAGCAGCCATGTCAGTGAAAAGAACAACGAGATCGTCCTGTTTTTTACCTTCCTGGGTTCTCATGAGTTCCTGATCCCAGCTAACCTGGTATTGATAGCCTATTACCTTATAAGAAAACATAAATGGTATTCCATTAAGGTGCCGGCTATAGCCATCAGCAGCCTGTTGCTGATGTTCATTCTCAAACACCTGTTCAATCGCCCCAGGCCGGGGATTCCGCTGCTTTATGAAGCGAAAGGTCTAAGCTTTCCCAGCGGCCACGCCCTGATGAGTGTGACCTTTTATGGATTGCTGATCTATATTGTTTTCAAGACCTTCCAAAATAAAGGCGCTAAGTGGACCCTTATTTTCCTTTTGATCGCGCTTATTCTCATCATTGGGTTTACCCGCATATACCTGCGGGTGCACTATACTACTGATGTGATCGCAGGGTATTGCATAGGCTTTCTTTGGCTGGTATTTGCTGTCTGGTTACTAAACCGGCTGGAAAAATACAGCAGGCAGAAGCTGGCCCCAGGAGTGGAGAAGCCAGTTCCTGCAATGGAACCCGGCGCTGCAGCCGAATAATACCTGTTATTTCTTTGGATTGTTACCAAAAGTGTCCCTTTTAGAAAGGTCCACGCGGTTCTCCAGCTTTGCACTGTCAGTTGCCGGTTGGGCATTCACATATGGCGTATCTGCAAGACCTCCATTGGAATCAATGGGTTTAATACCGTCATTTACGGCGCCGCTTTCTCCGCCGTTATTGCTACAGGATTGAAGCATAATAAAGCCTGCCATTGCGATCAAAACCTTTTTCATAGTAAGTATTTATTGTTTTTGTTGTGAGTTGTCCTTGTTCATAGAATCTATTGCTGCATGGTTGTGGATGGAATCTTTGGGAACAAAAGCCGTGTCTTTATTAACCATATTGTCCACTTTAGTGGGCGCTGCATTCTCTGTTGAATTGTTGCAGGCGCTGAAGAGTAAAGCCAGTATGCATCCATAAATAAGTTTCATATGATTCTACTTTCTCTTTGTCAAGCAACTACTTTGCCATGGTAGTTTTGGAAGTGCATTACCTGCAATCTTAGCGGAAGCTCTTGCAGAGCTGTTTTGGTCCGGGAACAATTGCTTAGTTCTGCTTATATAGTGACGTATTCTTAACGTTTATCTTACCTGTAAAGCAGGCATAAATTTGTACCTTTGCCCGCCGTTTCAGGGTAGTAACTACCTTTTGAAGCAGAAAAATTTCAGAGAATTATGATTTCAGTTAATAATGTATCGCTTTCCTTTGGTAAAAGGGTATTATTTGACGAGGTAAATATTGGATTTACCAAGGGTAACTGTTATGGTGTCATTGGCGCCAACGGTGCCGGTAAATCTACCTTTTTAAAAATACTTTCAGGGGAGATCGAACCTAATAAAGGAACGGTAACCATCACTCCGGGTGAGCGATTGGCTGTATTGAAGCAGAACCAGTTTGAATTTGACGAGCAAACGGTATTAAATACCGTTTTGATGGGCCACAAGAAGATGTGGGATGTGATGCATAAGAAAGATGCGATATATGCTGATCCTGAAGCTACTGAAGATGATTACATGAAGGCTGGTGAACTGGAGGCTGAATTTGGAGAAATGGGTGGCTATACTGCTGAAAGCGATGCGGCTACCTTACTAAGCGAGCTGGGTGTAAAGGAAGAATACCACCAGATGCTGATGAAGGACATTCCTTCTATTTTAAAGCTAAGGGTATTGTTGGCGCAGGCTTTATTTGGAAACCCGGATATCCTGTTGCTGGATGAGCCTACCAACGGACTGGATATTGAAACGATTGGCTGGCTGGAAAACTTCCTGGCTGATTATGAAAATATCGTGCTGGTTGTTTCCCACGACCGTCACTTTCTGGATGCGGTTTGTACACACGTGGCAGACGTTGACCGCTCCAAGATCAAGGTATTTACAGGTAACTATACCTTCTGGTATGAATCATCACAGTTGATGGCCCGCCAGATGACAGATAAGAATAAGAAGACCGAGGAAAAGCGCCAGGCGCTCCTGGACTTCATTGCCCGTTTCTCGGCTAACGCCTCCAAATCAAAGCAGGCAACTTCACGTAAGAAAGCTTTGGAAAAACTGACCATTGAAGAAATAGAGCCTTCCAACCGCCGCTATCCCGGAATTATATTCCAGCCATTGCGCGAGGTGGGCAACCAGATATTAAATGTGGAGAACCTTTCTTCGGCTATTGAAGGCCGTAAATTATTCAGCAAGGTGAGCTTCAGCATTAATAAAGGTGAGAAGATCGCTTTCCTGAGTAAGGACCCATTGGCGGTGACGAATTTCTTTGAGATCATCAATGGCAATATGAATGCTGACGGTGGGAAGTTTGAGTGGGGAACCACTATTACCAAGGCCTACCTGCCGGTGGAGAACAATGGCTTCTTTGACAATGGACTGAACCTGATGGAATGGCTGCGCCAATATGTGCCGCCACATGTAACAGACGCCGATGAACCATTCTTACGTGGTTTCCTTGGTAAAATGCTTTTCAGTGGAGACGATATCAATAAAAAGACCAACGTATTAAGCGGGGGTGAAAAGGTGCGTTGCATGATCAGCCGGATGATGCTGCAAAACCCCAACGTAGTAGTATTGGACCAGCCAACCAACCACCTGGACCTGGAAAGCATTCAAAGCTTTAACGAAGGCTGCCAAACCTTTCCGGGCATTGTGTTGTTAACCTCTCATGACCATACCTTCTTACAGACCGTTGCTAACCGTATCATTGAACTGACCCCTAAGGGTATCATTGACAGGTTAATGACCTTTGATGAATACATGGAAGATAAAAGAGTGAAAGAGTTGAGAGAAGAAATGTATGGAAGCGCCGTAATGGCCTGATAACCGTCTAAGTTTTAAAGGTGAAATATAAAGATCCCGCTCCTGTGAGCGGGATCTTGTTTTATGGATATACTTATACGACGAGGGTCATTTTCTATAGGTTAGGCCTTGTATACTTTCGTGGTTCAAGCTTCTTTTCTTACATTGAACAGAATTCATGGCCCTGTATCGACCATATAGCTTATTCCCCCTTGGCGATACTGCCTTGCTGATAGATTTTGGAAATACCATCAACGAAGCTATCAATGATGATGTGTTGAAGCTTTTTCATTTCTTAAAAAGCCGGAAGCATCCCTTCATCAAGGACCTGGTACCGGCGTATAGCTCTTTGGCCGTGTATTACGACATCATGGATGTATTGCACCATATGGAAAACGGCACCACCGCTTTTGATGTGATGGCAGAAATGATAGATGTGCTGATAAGAAGTGCAGGGGAAGGTGATTTAACTCCCGGCAAGACCATTAAAGTACCGGTATGTTATGCAGATAAATTTGCCACAGATATTCATTACCTGGCAAAGCAAAAAGGGCTAAGCGTGGAAGAGGTCATCCAGCTTCATACATCAAGAACCTACAGGGTTTTTATGCTGGGGTTTACACCGGGGTTTGCCTATATGGGCGTGGTAGATGACAGGCTGGCCATAAAAAGAAAGCCAGTGCCACAACCTGTAGTGGCAGGATCAGTAGGCATTGCTGGTTTCCAAACCGGGGCTTACTCATTGGATTCACCGGGAGGCTGGCAGATCATTGGCAGAACACCCTTCAAATTATTTGACTCAAAGCGCGAAAACCCTGTGCTGTTTGAACCGGGCGACCAGGTACAATTTTATTCTATTACCGAAGATGAGTTTGAGAATAGTTAAACCAGGCGTTTTTGATACCATCCAGGATGGTGGCAGGTGGGGCTCGCAACACCTGGGCATCAATATTAATGGACCTATGGACCGGTTTTCTGCTCAATTGGGTAACGCGCTACTGGGCAAAGACCTGAGGGCACCGGTAATAGAAATGCATTTTCCCAGTGCACAAATTGAATTTACCAGTCCTACGATCATTTGCCTTACGGGTGCCGACTTTGCGCCTACTATTGATGGTGTTGAAATACCCATGCATCATCCCATAATGGTGGGTCCCAATGCATTTTTGAAATGCAACCGGATGGTGAATGGCGCACGTTGTTACCTGGCCGTATGGCATGACCTTGAACTTAAGCCATGGCTGAATAGCTACAGTACCAACCTGAGAGCTGCAGTGGGTGGAATAGAAGGCAGGATGCTGGCAAAAGATGATATCATTCCCCTTATTAAGAAAGAAGAAAGCCTGGCTGCATTTCTGCAGGCAAAAGATTGTATCGTCATGCCCTGGAAATCGCAGGAGATCGTAAGCAACCGGAATAATATACAGTTCACTTATGGAAGCGAATGGCAGTGGATGCCCGCAGAGGCAAGGGAAACGTTTGTAACCAACTGGTTCCAGGTGACCAATGAAGCCGACCGCATGGGGTACAAACTGGCTGGACCAAAGCTGGAAGGCTGTAATATCCCTGAAGTTATTTCATCTCCGGTAACATTTGGCACCGTGCAATGGTTGCCCGATGGGCAGTTGATCATCCTGATGGCGGACCATCAAACCTCGGGGGGGTACCCCAGGGTGGCCCAGGTGATATCGGCACACCTGCCCATACTGGCGCAGAAAAAACCCAACGATGTGATACAATTTGAATTGACAGACCTCACTATTGCGGAATCAAAAAAAATCAAGCAACAGAAATATTTACAGCAATTACAATTGGCCAGTAAATTCCGCATTGAAGAATATATAAGTTGAAAAGATTAATGTTAAGTTGCGCCTTCTTTTCAATTAACTCACGAAACCCTATTTAAAGAGCGTAGATGTTGCGGGCCATAGATATTAATTGCGATATGGGTGAAGGTATGGGCAATGACGAAGCCCTGATGCCATATATAACCTCCGCTAACATAGCCTGTGGATTTCATGCAGGGAATGGTGAGACCATCAGGCGCACGATTGAACTGGCCAAATTATACAATGTACGTATCGGCGCACATCCTTCATTCAGGGATAAGGATTTCTTCGGTAGAAGAGAATTGGATATTCCCGGGGATAAGCTGTATGCTATCGTCATTGAGCAGATCATCAAGATGGATATGATAGCCCGGGAAAAAGGAGTGAAGTTGTACCATGTAAAACCACATGGCGCCCTGTATAATATGGCTGCAAGAGATCCGAAGATTGCGCGGATCATTTCACAGACGGTAAAGGATTTTGACGAGAGCCTGGTGATCTATGGATTGAGCGGTAGCCACCTGGTAAAAGAATCACAGGCCATGGGACTGGTGGCCGTCAACGAGGCCTTTGCTGACAGAACGTACAGGGATGATGGAAGCCTGACACCGCGATCGCAACCCAATGCCATAATAACAAATGAAACAGAAAGCCTGCAGCAGGTGATGCAGCTATTGGAGCAGGGCTCAGTGACCACCGTTACAGGAAAGGTGATCCCTATGCAGGCTGAGACCATCTGCATTCACGGTGATGAGAAAACGGCGGTTGGCATTGCAAGGACCATCAGCAATGCACTACACCGAAAAATGATGAACCGGTAAATAGTTTGCAGAATACATTAGCCAGCCTAACAGGGAATACAATAAACAACACATTTCCAATTCAACGATCAATGAGAATAGCACAGGATAAATGGAAGCATTTTTGGGTTGGCATAGCTATGGGATTATTGTTCCAGGCAGTGGGGATGTATCTGCTGCCTATGCATTTGTATGTGGCCACTGCTATCAGTTTGATCATAGTGGTAGCTATCAGTTATGGATTCGAATTGTACTCAAAGTTTACAGGCCATGGGCATTATGAAGTGATGGATGCGGTAGCGGCTATCATTGGAGGGGGGATGGGGGTTGTTGTGATGATAGAGTTGGTATTGGCGTGAAGGATCAGGAATGTTGTAAACATAAGTGGTTTTTACGATTTACGCAATAAGGGTAATATTGATTGGTAGGAAGCGACAATACAAAAAGTATATTAAAAAAGTATTGGCAATCAATACTTGTTTTTCTTAAAGGGTTAAATCCTACATCATATATTTACTTGTTAGTGGCAATGCAATGCGACCTGCTACATCAATAGCAACTATACAGAATGACTCAATCTGAAAATTCAACATCTAATAGTAAAGACAAGGTTCTTTCCGCAAAAGAGCTTAAGGCTATATTGAGAAATCCTCCAAATGAATTTATAAAGGAAGAGTATGAAAAACGCATTATTCTTATAGATGGATACACTATCGAAGACGAACACCTTATATTAGATGATAGCATAACAGTTAACTTGCCACTTACTTTTCAAGGTTGCACAATTAAGTCGGACAAATTATTTTTTATTAGTGGGTTGACATGTAATGAGACTTTGACTTTTGAGGGCTGCACAATCTCAGATTGTATTTATTTTAATAGTGGGAATTTTAAAGATGTCATAATTAAGTATGTTCATGTTAAATCCATTCATTTAACCGGCGGTACGTTTGATAAAGTAAGCATCTCTAGTTATAACATCGACGACATATGGGTATCAGGACCAAAATTTGAGAGCCTGCATATTGGGCAGCATCTTGTCGGAGATAATATAAGCAAACTTGTAATTTTTGCTAAAGAAGATGAAACCGGTGATATTATTGTTAACGACCAAAGCTTTGAAGAAATATCATTGTTTGGAACAAACAAAGGAAAAAGAATCAGTTTCTCAAAATTAAAATGCAACAGCATTTCTATAACAAATTTCAAAAACGAAGGTATTTTAAACTTTTACGGAATTGAACCAAAAGACCTAAGTAGTGATAACAGATACTTTCAAATAATCAATAGCAATTTAGATAAAGTTGAATTTTATAGAGCTTTGTTTTCTCAATATAAAGAGATTGTAATTATCGATAGTTTCATTACTGATGCGCTTTTTATAGGTTGCAAATGGAGTAACAATGTCAGAGCATTATATGGACCAGGATATGGCACTTTTGAAGATTCATTAAAAACAGGTCGCAAAACTACACCTCATGAGATAGTCGCAATTAAGGAAGCTTATAGACAGTTAAAAATTTCCATGTCAAAGCATAGCGACAAAATTCAAGAACATAAATTCTATTCCGAAGAGTTAAATTTTCACAACAAAACTCTGACGTGGGGGAAGCCGTGGGAGAATCAGTTTTGGGATAAGGTGATTTTGCTTTGGAGTAGGGTGTTTAGCGACTATGGACAAAGTTTTGTAAAGCCTTTGTTCTGGTTATTATTTGGACACTATATACTTTTTATTTTAGCATTACTATTTAATGGCTTTAACCCATTGCATATATCACTCTGCGAGCCAACTGCTGCAGGTTTTAAGGAAGCTTTTGAAAAGTTTTTTATTTATATCAATCCGTTAAGAAGACTTGAAACTTCTCTTACTGGATACTTAATTCTCTTAGATTTATTAATGAGAATATGGTCATCCTACATGATATACAATATTATTAGAGCATCCAGACGATTCATTTCGTAACCATGAAAGCACTGCCACTAACATTGCGTTTTATGCAAGTCGGGCATGACCAGCAAACATCAGCCAATTGCAAAGCCAAGCTGTGGTTCGGGCTAGACAAACAACTTTCAACTTTAGTTCTTAAATTCAACTTTATATTTTCAATCAGCAGCGGTTGTGGGAAGAAGGAATACTATTTCCCTACCCGCATAAAGCCCTGCCCGTTGTATGTAACTTTATGAGAGCCTTCGTTTCCATATTGACATTTATTTTGACACTGCCTTTGTTTAGCTATCAACAAAAGGTTGACACAGCGTATGACCTTGATAATGAAAAATATCTAAACTTCCTTGCCGCAGTTCAAAACAATTCGACATTTAGCTACTTCACAGTCATTAAAGTAAAAAATCTTAATACAGGCGTGACAAAAGAAATTTGCACAAAGGGGAACTTTGTTGCAGGTGCTTTGCACAGAGAATTAAATATTGGTTTCGACACAAAAGGACAACAAAAAGTACTTGACTTTGCAAAATCAAAAAAGAACAGATACTTTGAATTTAAAAATAAAGAAGCCCTTGACAATATTTCATTCTTCGACTACAAGACAAAGCTTGTTGACAAAATTCAAACCGAATATAATTTTGACAAAGCAATTGAAATTATTAAAAAGGATAAAGAGTTTTCAATCCAACTTTCTCACGACGAAATGAAAGCTTTTGCTCACGTTCTTTTCAACAAAGGTTATTTGACAGGAGAAAACAATTGTTGGGGCGGCGCATTAGAATACGTTGACAAGTTAAAAGACGACAAGTAAAAAAGCTACATATAACATGGGGTTCGCCGCAAGTGTGGCTGGACGGAAGATCAATCGACAGTTTTGCAAAGCCAAACTTCAGTTCCGGCATGACAGGCAACTTTGAAATTCAATTCTTAACTTCAACAAAATAACTCAATCAGCAGCGGGTGTCGGCGGACGGAATACTAATCCCACACCTAACGGCAAGCCCTGAACGTTACCAGCAAGCGTAAATTAAACCAAATTCAACCTGATATTTAGGATAATGAAAATTAGACTTACACGGACAATAAAACTTAATCAGAATATCTTGAAAAAGGTGGTAGCTGAACTACTTCCAATTAATGGTCCATTGACTTTTATTGAAGAAAGAACTCCATTAATGTTTCAGGTTGACAATTTTGACTGGGGTTCCTTTTTTGGAAAATGTTCAGAATACAGAGTATCAAATCAATTTAATGAAAGCGACTTTCTCATTGTGCTGACCGAGCTAAGGAATAATGCAAACTGGTTCAGTTGTTTTTCGATGAATGGAGAAAGAACTATTTTTATTCACGCATCTGATTGGGAAAATTATATTTATTCTGAGCCTGAACTTCCTGCTGCTTATGAAGTTGTTGCCAATGTCTTACAATCTTTATCATTTAATAAGTTAGGTAATGACATTTTTAAATATGTACACGGTGATCCCATAGGTTGCCTAAATGATATGTGTGGGTGGAAACCTGACATTACCTTTAAACTAAGAACGGGTGATATATGTCCTGATTGTTTAACTGTTCTTTCGACTATCATTGAAAAAGAAATAATTGAACAATCAATAACCGTATTTGAATCATTAAGAAAGAAGATGCTTTTTAATAAAGCTTGGCAAAAACCAATGTCTTTTGAAGAAAATCTTCCCTTTACTGTTGCCATAACAAAACGTAAACTAGGCACGACTTTAGAACCTTTCAGGAAAATGTTGATGCTAATTGACCATTTTGATTCAATAGTTCGAACAACAGTGCTCATGTTAGCAGGTCTCACAAAAACGAAGGAACAAATGAATGAGTTTCTACAAGCAAGAAATTTGAATCATTTGCCGTCCTTAGGAAATTGGGTTGACGCATTAGCTGCAATAGCGAAAGAAAATGCACAAATTTTTCCGGAATTACAGTTACCTAGAGACTTTTCAACAAAAGTCCAACAAGTTGTTCAATTAGCGAATGATAATAAAATTACTTATATCCGTAATGAAAAACGCGGACACGGATATATTGATTGTCAAGACAGTAACTACAAAGAGCTATTTATACAATGTATTGCAGCGGTCGAAAACATAGAGCAATTACTATCTCCCTTGTTTTACAGGTTCAACTATTATCATACAATAAACCTAAAGAGAATTGACGGCAACAAGTTCAAAGTAATAGCACATTTACTATCTGGAAGTAACCCAACATTTATTGAAAAAGAAATAACAACGGAATTTGAAAAAATAGATGACCTGCCTATTGAAGACAGATTTTATTTAGTCACTCCCGATTTAAAAAAATGGGTAGACCTTAACCCTTATTTTAAATATGGTGAGTGTAACGTTTGTCATCACAATAGACTGTTGGTTTATGATGGCATTTATATGTTAGACCCATATATCGGACATAGATTTCAAATAGACAAAAACGAAATATGCTGATAAACTAGAGAAAAACGCCAGCTGGTAACAGCGGTTTAGCGTAATGGCGCGTTCAGTGCTTCGTATGACAGTTTTGTGGTAGGTTCAAGTGCAGTTCTTCGATTGAACTTTTGTGCTAAAAATCTCAGCGTCCGCCCGGGGTCTTCTCCGATGGGCCTTGTGTCATGCCGGAGCGACCCCGGGATTACATTTGAGTAGTATCAGGGAAAAAAATGTAGTACATATAAATGATGTCTTCCCAGGTGTAATCCCGGGGTCTCCTGGCGCACAGTGCCAGGAAGTGAAGACCCCGGGTTGACAGTGAAATACTAATGAGCATTTGAATAAAATTTTTACATTAGTTATTTAATCAACATCGGTTGTGGGCATATAATGTCGACACATTGCCATACTTTAACTTTAGCGGTAATGCTTGGAGGGGTTTCTTAACTAAACAACATGAATCCGAAACATTCTTTTCCTTTTTTCTTCGTTGTTTTTCTTATAGGATTTAATAACGCCGCCGGACAAAAAATAATAAAGGATACTATCAACCTAAATAATGAGATATGTACCTATTTTACTACCCAACCTAAAGGAAAAATAGCTGGGATCCTATTGCTCCTTCCAGGTAGAGGTGAAAGTCCAAAAGAGGTATTCAAAAATACCAGTTTGCCTATTCTCCTAGAAGCAAAAGGCTATTTGACTGTGATACCAGGTTTACGATATTCATTATTTGCCGGCAAAACGATCAAAGCTCAGATAACCAAAATACTAAGTGCACAATCAATAAAGAATAACTTAAACAAACCCGATTTATTAATAGGAGGATTTTCTGCAGGAGGAGCTGTCGCTATGAGTTATGCTGAATTTTTATTGTCGTCGGACACAGTTTCAAATCTAAGAGGGGTTTTTGTTATTGATTCTCCCCTTGACTTAGAAAGATTATATATTTCATCTGAACGGATGCTCAAGTATAACTGTAGCGATTTGATTCATAAAGAGGGAGCACTTACGAAAGATTTTCTTGACAAGTCACTCGGAGGTTCACCAAAACTTAAATCCGAAAACTATGTAGCGCTTTCTCCCTATTCTGCGAGTAGTCCAGATGGCGGTAATGCCAGGTGGCTTAAAAATATTGCCGTCCGGCTATATTCCGAGCCTGATCTTCAGTTTGTTCAAAATAAATATTGTGAAGAGCTACAGTTTGAAGATATAAATGCGTTTGATTTGGAAAAGCTTAATAAGTTTCTTTTACAAATAGGCAATGACAGAACTGAATATATCACAACTACCGGAAGAGGTTTTCATAGCTGGAATATTGTGGACCCTACTGAATTAATTGACTGGATAATTAAAGTTAGCAATTGAATTTCCTAACTGCACTTCAGCTTGCAGCGTTTTGCTGCAATTACATAATCACTTTAACCTTTTTCACCACTTCCGTGGGTTTTCTTGTAACCAAAATTCAATTTTAGTCGTCTTATCTGGTTCATCAGGAAAACAGACTTATGAATTACAGGTACGCCTTATGGCAGATTTTATTTACCTGCATTCTATGTTCCTCGTATTGCTACGGACAAACGAATACAACGCAGAAGGATAAAATAAAAACAATTGATGGGAAAGGCTTTAGAACCAAATCTGAAATAGACCAGTTCCTGAAGTTGCAACAGAATTCCTTAGGCATCATTGGACTCTCCATTGCTTTAATAGAAGACGAACATGTTGTCTATTACCGAACGCTCGGCATGCAGAACAAAGAGAAGGAAGTTAAAGCAGATGAAAATACATTATACGAAGCTGCTTCGATGACGAAGCCGGTGTTTGCCTACACAGTGTTGAAATTGGCGCAAAGAAGGATATTAAATTTAGATACTCCTTTGTACAAATACTATCCCTATCAGGACATTGCACATGATAACAGGTATAAGTTAATTACCGCCAGGATGGTTCTTTCCCATACCAGTGGATTTCCGAACTGGAGACATGAAAAATTCAGAGAACTTACCATCGATACAGACCCAGGCAGCAAATTCGAATACTCTGGTGAGGCTTATGGATACCTTGGTTTAGTTGTAGAACATTTAACGGGAAAAAGTTTACAAGATGTGATCCAGGAAGAAGTTTTCACACCCCTGAACATGAAACATTCTTTTATGATTTGGAATGATACTGTGGCAGCCAATAAAGCAATGGGATATGAAAAAGGAATACCAACCCAGGTATTTAAACCACTACGACCCCATCCAGCGGGTACTTTGCACACGGAAGCCATGGATTATGCCCAATTTGTAATTGAACTTATGAAGGAAGACAAAGTTGAAGGAAGTATTTTCAGACAAATGTCTGTACCAGTTATAGAGGGCAAGGTTCCAAGTGTTGGAGACCCGAATTCGGGTATATGGGTGGGGCTGGGAATTTTTATAGAAAAAACACCCAATGGCGTTAAATACCAACATGGAGGTAACAACGGCGATTTTATGGGCAATTTTCAATTTTATAAAAAGCAGAGAAGCGGATATGTTTTCTTTATGAATTGTGACAAAATGCCACAATTCTTAGAAAATTTAAACAAATTTCTAAACAGTCCAGTAGACTAAAATTTAGCAGTAAACTTTATAATCTTGCATTTCCTTTTCCAATGAATCACTGCAGCAGTAGCTAAACACTTTTTGATATCCAGCGCGAGAATCATTGGCGGAATCACTTGTACCTTTTCTTCTCTTTTGCTATCTTTTCTCCAGGAGACAGTAAACAAACCCGTAGCAAAGCAGGGATTTATTTTATCCCCTTTTGACTGTTAACAAAAAGTTGTTGCTGGAGTTAGAAGAAGGAAAGCAGGAGGAGCAGAATCGATGAGTCCCGCCGGAGAGTCTGGTGGTGGAGGCCAGTACTGCGGTGACTCATCGGGGAAGGGAGGAGTGAGACTTATATTAGAAGGAAAATCTCAACATTTTATAACGTATGAAAAGAGTTATTGTATTGCATGTCTTTTTTTTAATGATGCTGCAACTTGTAGCCCAAACTAAAACTGTCAAAATTCATGGGATTGTAAAGGACACAACGTTGAAAAGCATTGAAATTTCCCATTTGGTAGATGATAAGCTTTCAAAGTGGGAGAATACGAAGCTAAATGTCGAAAATGGGGCATTTAACACTGCCATTCAAGTTCCTTTTCCGGTAGAAATAAATATCTCCTATGGAAATAGGGTCTACGGGAAAAATTACATTTATAGTGATGCGGAAATACTGATTCCTTCCGTCGGCGAGCCGCATATTACCAGGTCGCCTATCCAGGATGAGTACGAAAATGAATTCTTGCCTTTTTTCCAATCGAATGACCAGGTATATGACACCTTAAGGTCTTTTTACAGGAGGAATTATCAAAAATATGGTCAGGATATTCCGAAATCAATTAAGGACAGTGCAATGCTTTTGCAAAAGAGATATTACGGTCAAAGAGCTAACTTACTAAGCGAATACATAAAACTACATCCCGATTCTTACGTTGCTTTATGGGACATCAATTTTTTTGTTTCGTTGCCCCCCACACATAGATATTTTGATTTCGAAAAATTGTTTTCTGCTTTTTCAAACCAAATGCAGCAGCAAGCCTTTATGACTGTATTAAAGGAAAAGATAAAAGAATCTGCTAAAATGCAAGTGGGTCAGGTATTCCCGAAAGATTTTTTCAAAGGGTATGAACAATTGCAAAGCAAAATCAAGAAAAACAATCAGTACTATTTGGTTGATTTTTGGTATAGCCATTGTGGTCCATGCGCTATTCGGTTTCCCAGGCTAAAAGAAATTTATAACCAGTTTCATAGTAAGGGATTTGATATCGTATCCATTTCGGTGGATCGGCAAAAAGACAAAAAGGATTATGAGGCAGCCATGAAAAAATATGGTCTTTCCTGGAACCATGCTTGGGATAAGGATGGAGTAAAAGCCGAAATGTATAACATTCATGTTTTCCCAACTTATATCTTACTGGATAAAAATGACAGAATCATCAATTCTGAAATTCAGGATAATGAATTGGAAGCGTTTTTAAAAGAGAATTTAGGAAGTCGTTAGTCATACATGCTGCATGTAGCTACTCCTGGTATTTCTCCTGAGGGTAGACAATAAGCAACGATTTTATTATGGAAAAAGCTGAACTGTTATTCGCACAACAGGTAGCTTGTCAATATACTTGCTGTGGAAACATTATTCAGCTTTTGAGCATATCAACTGTATCTAACTTACCAGGGATGAAGGATATCGAACTTCAGGATCATCGGCTTGCGTTAGCTGCCTGATTTTTATTAAGAATAAGCAGCTTCCTTATTGTTTCCAGGCACTAAGTTCTTATTTGCATCAAGCTTTATCTTCTTATGCCAATAGATGTAAGATAATATACCAGGCACAAACCAAAACAGCATCGTAAGCATAAGGGGATTAAAGGTTGGTGAAATGGCAAGGCCTGAATAAACAGCAGCAATTAAGTCAAAAAACAAACCTGCATATGCCCATTCTTTTATCCTGCCGTTACCGGGAATCAGGAGAACAATAGAGCCAATTAATTTAGCCCAGCCAGTAAAAGGAATAAAATACTCGGGGTAGCCCAGCATGCCATGGATTAATTTAATTGAATCTTCGTTTACCAAAATGCTTGACCACGCCGAAAAAATCATTAATGCACAAAATAGAATGGTAAAGGTCCAGTACAGCGTGTTGATGGTTTTGGGTTTCATGATTTTGATTTGATTTACAAAGATGTAATTGATTGTTGATTTTTTCAACGTGCAATTACGGCATTTTTAAAGGTGAATTGCGTCAAAAGGTACAATCGAATGCCACTTTTCAATAGGATGATGCCGTATATGACAGGAAGATACAAAAACGTAAAGATGTATGCCATCATCCGGGATACTAACATGATCCTTAAAAAAGGGCTGGCTACATTCAACCAATTAATTGTAGTGGAAAGCAGATAGAAAGAAGTTTTCCAAATGGCCTTAGTCATGAAAGTTTTATTTCGTTTACTATAATTTTAATAGAAAGTTTTTGATCGCGGATGCACCAGCAATTTGCCTAACATAAACACAATTCTATAGTTTGAGATATAATGTTTACGTTATTGAGCTTTCAAAGAAAGTGTTTACTGAGAACGCAAGGTTTCGTGCCGCTAATCCTCAATTCAATGGTGTTCTTGAGTGCCTGTATGTAGGTATGACCAGCAAAACTCCGAAAGAACGGTTTGATCAACACAAGAATGGGTACATCAATAAAAAAGGCATTAATCTATCAGCCTACCTGCCTCATAAATACGGCAGGTATTTAAGACCCAGCCTGTACGAACACCTGAATGCTAAGGGTATGACCAGGCTGGAAGCGTTAAAGATGGAAGAAAAACTTGCAATGGATCTTAGAAGGCAAGGATATGCGGTTTGGTTTAACTAACAAACAATTGGGACCTGGTGGAAGTTTTTAGTATTTTAACCATCTAAAATTTACTTGTGCAATCAAAAGCAACAACAGTCGATCAATATATCGATGAACTACCGGAAGACAGGAAGAACGCGGTAGCAGAGTTAAGGAAAGTGATTAAGAAGCATATACCCAAAGGCTTCGTGGAAGGCATGGGTTATGGCATGCCCGGTTACTTTGTGCCACACAGTAAATACCCGGCCGGCTACCATTGTGATCCTAAATTACCATTGCCGTTTTTGTCGTTTGCCTCCCAGAAAAATTTTATAGCTGTCTATCATATGGGTATATACGCAGATGCCAAACTAATGCAATGGTTTACCGAAGCTCATGCCAGTGCATCCTCCAAAAAATTGGATATGGGAAAGAGTTGCCTGCGTTATAAAAAGCCGGAAGACATTCCCTATAAGCTAATTGGCGAACTGGTTTCAAAAATAACGCCCGATCAATGGATAGAGATTTATGAAAGTAAATTTAAAAGCCAAAGGAAGGGGAAATAGCCAGGCTATTACATTACTCATATATACCTGGAACTATTTATATCCGGGTAGTTCAGAATTAGATCAACTTAGTCAGTAGAATGATCTATCTCAGCTTTTTAGTCAAAAGGTAATAATACCTTTTGTTTAAACTGTTTTATGGAAGTTTGGCTCCCCTTAAAAAGCATATTCCTGTTTATAATAATTTCACTTTCACTTAGTTCTTGTGATGTATATAGTTTTTCAATGCCACAGCCTGTGGATAAAGAAAATATTAAAACCTTCCCCAACCAATTTCTTGGCGCCTGGATTGATGAGGATAGTACAATTACATTTTTAGTAAATAAGGCGAATGTGTCAATGATTCAAACCCATGATGAAAAAGTTGTTGTGGGGGCATGGCCAAAACCCGGCAAAAACGGAGCTTATATTTATACTCCTCATTTTTATAAGAGTATGGAGACCATCCATTATGATTCTTCTAAAAACCCCATAGACACTATTGCTAAATATCTATTAAGGCGCGACAAGGTTTACGAAAAAACTGTTGATGGCTTTTTAAAAAATGGGTTTCCTTACCGGCAAGACAAAGACACTCTTATTATTTCTGTAAAAGATACGGTTAGTATTGACCTTGGAAAGAATGCATTTCTCAGGCAATTGAATAAGAATATTTATGCCTTCAATTTTATTCAGAATTCATTGAATGAACATACCACATGGTGGGAGGTAACTTTACTAGAAATAAAAGATGACAAAACCATTTATTTATGGGATGTAACCAGTAAGGTTAAAAACCTTCCCTGCATGTTTTATAGCAACAATGGTTCAAACTACTTAGACTGTCAATTTACTACTGCAGAAATGATAGGTCTTATGAAGGACAGTACATTTGAAGTAAGCGATCCGTTGCATAAAATGAAGATATTGTGAGTATATTTCTTCACCCGTGAGTGACCATTTAGTAATGGTTAGACTCACGGGGAAGAATACATCTTATAATGCTATCATTTGCCCGATGACTTCCTGTGGTCCGCCGGCAGGTCCCATCAAATTCACCTGGTCGAAATAATTGTACCAGCCTGCGCCTTCCACTAACTTTTCAAAGCCTTGAGCTGCTTCGCTATTCGGGAAAGTCCAAACTGCAAAAAAATCGTAGTCCGCCTTGCTAAAGGTGGCTTTATCATTGGCGCCCCAGCTAACTACCTGGGCACCATTTTCTAATAGCTGTTGAATAGCCGGCCCTAAGGCGTTCATATAGTTTCCCCTTTCTTCCGTTGACAGATCCATCCAGGCTTGTTTGGCCTTCCATAATTCAATGTAAGTGATCATCGTGTACTTTTGTTTAAGTAACAAACATATGGAATAAGTGTCCGTATGCGTTAGATATTTTTACTATAGGAAGAAGTGTACTTAGCGGGAATGTCCTTATTTAATATTATCCTACAGAATACACCGACGACTTAATGAAAAGTGATTTTGAGATTAGATAATTTTTTATCTTGACCATGAAAAATAATATGAAAACTATACTGGAAACAGAGCGCCTTTTATTAAGGGAATTCAGTTTGGATGATACAGCATTTATTATTGAATTGCTGAACAGTCCCGGATGGATCAAATACATTGGCGACAGGAATATCAAAACAGAACAACAGGCCCTGGCTTATTTGCAAAATGGCCCCTTAAAAAGTTACCAGCAAAATGGATTTGGTTTATCCATGGTGGAGAAAAAGGATGGCCATGTCCCTATAGGCATGTGTGGTATCATTAAACGGGACACCCTGGACAATCCTGATATAGGATTTGCTTTTTTGCCCGAGTATAATGGCAAAGGGTATGCTTTGGAAATGGCAGCTGCAACCCTGGCCTATGCAAAACAGGCGTTGGGCCTTCCGGTCATATCTGCTATTACGCTGGCTGATAATTCGAAGTCGATACGGTTACTGGAAAAGATTGGATTGCAGTTTAGTCAAACAGTAGTTTTTCCAGGAAGTGAAGAAGAGTTGCTGCTGTATAATGGATGAGTGAGTAAAGCACTAATTAATAAAACACAGAGGTCATCCCTATAAGGAATGACCTCTGTTCTTTTTTACCCGCGTATCATCAATAAAGCTGCGTGCTTTACTGCGGGAATAAAAAGATCCTTAATGCATTTCAGGAACTAATTCTTCTACTTTTTCAAAAGTGTAAACTTTTAATACAGGTTCTTTTGTGGTGAAGCCAATAACTTTATTACGCAGTTCTTTATAAACTGGTCCATTTTCATAAAGCTCAACTTCAGCCTTTGTTTTCCACTCAGAAAATGCAATGAATTCATCTGTAGTAACAATAGGTTCAAACAACCTGGCGTCTATACAGCCCTTAACTTTTCTTAAAGCAGGAATAATTTCCTTCCTGTATAATTCTTTTACTTTATTGATGTTTTCTGGTGCAATTCTCAGGAACATTTGTCTAACTAACATAAAAGACTCCTTTTGTTTTGATGAAGAAATTTAGTTTTCAGGGAGTCAAATTTGAAGAGCAGCACAAGGTATGTATGCTGTATTTACCAAACAATGATAGTGGTCATAACATGCCAGAATAAAACAAGTAATGCATGGATTAACTAGTAAAAATTGCAGAGAAATATAAGACATGGATGTACCAAATACAGCAGCTTTTGACAAACATTTATTCTTTATAAACCTTACATTACCTTACTAAGAATATCATGTACAACTAACACTAAATGAGATTTGCAATGAAACAAAAACAATTATTATCAACCACAATAGGTATCGTGTTGGCAATGGTTGCACAAAGCCAGGAATTGAAAAACACATCTTATATAAACCAGTCAGGTGAAAAGGTGTTAAGAATTGAAATGATATTACCTGTGGATAATCAAACTGCCTGGGAACTTTTTACAAATGACCAAAAGTTACAACGTTGGATAGCTCCTTTGGCGCATGTTGAATTAAGGGCTGGTGGGTATATACTCACCAACTACGATATCAATAAAAAATTGTCAGACTCCTCTTCTATCAGGCTTCCGATTTTAAGTTTCATTGACAATGAACTAATAGTTCTTAAAGTGATGCTCAATGATAACTTTCCCCAATCGGTGAGGGATGCTGATGAGAACCTGCAGGAGATCATCCAGTTTCAAAAATTGGGCAATAATACTACAAGGATCATTTCATCCATGACAGGATGGAAAACTGGTCCTGACTGGGATAAAACCTATGACTTTTTTGTAAAAGGAAACGAATGGACGTATAAAGAATTACTGAAGAATTATAAATAACTATATCTACCCATACTATCGTTGATTAACGCAATGATACCAGGTGGACTGCATAAAAAAAGCCTCCTTTCATAGCGAAGGGAGGCTTTTTATTTTTACATTCTATAATTAGAATGTCCGTGGAGTAGCTTTTGCTTTTTGTACCTGTTTTTGAATGGTATCCTTATCGCCTACCATCACCTTGATCATTTTGTTGTAGTCAACATAGCTGCGTACCATATTGGAAACTGTTTCAGGTGTAACCTTGTACAGGTTCTTTACATAGTTATTCAAATAGCTGTCATCCAGGCCATATAGATCCAGGAAGTTCAACTGTCCAATGATACCGCCAGGAGAAGAATTACGCAACACAAATATGCCTGCTTCATAATTCTGAATGCCCGACAATTCTTCTTTGGATGGAGGTTCTGTTTGCAATCTTTTGATCTCTCTTTCAATTTCTGTCAGTGCATCCACAGTGTGCTCACTGGTCACATCCGCCTGCTCTATCCAGAGCGAAGAGCCTACCTGGTTGTTCAATGAACTGAATGGAGAATAGGTATAGCCTTTGTTCTCGCGTATATTACTGGTTATGCGTGAGCCAAAAGAGCCACCTAATAAGGAATTGGCTACCAGGAACGGAACATAATCTTTATTGGTTGGTGTCACTACCGGGAGGCCTACCATCAATGTAGTTTGTGGAGCACCCTTGCGATCAATGACCAATGTATCAGAAAACGCTTTTGCTGTAACTGGTGGATAGGTCACCGCGGGTCCTGCTTTCCATTTTGTCAATGATGTATTGATGGCATTGTTGACCTCTTTGTCATCAAACTTTCCGACAACGTACAACACAGAACGCTTTGCTCCAAAGTTGGCATTGTAAAAATCTTTTACCATGGCAGTGGTATAACTGTTCAGCATTTCTTCTGTTGGGAATAAACGCCCATAAGGATGATCCTTGTATACAGCGGCATAAAACTGCTCCTGTGCCTGTGCCTGCGGGACCGCCTTTTGAGTGGTCAGCCTGCGTTTAAAATCGCTTTTCAATCTATCCAGTTCACTGGCAGGAAAAGAGGGTTGCATTACGAGGTCAGAGACCAGCTTAATGAACTCAGGTGCATATTCTGAAAGCACTGTACCTGAAATGGTAGTCTGGTTGGAGCCTACATTGACATTCAGGCTGCCACCCATCATGGCTACTTTTTTGGAAAGCGCAGCGAAGTTCAAGTTTGAAGTGCCTTCACGCAACATCCTTCCTGTCAGGTCAGCCAGCCATACCTGGTTAGGTCCTTCATGTACATTACCTGTCTTTATGATCAGGCTTATATTGGCCTTTGGTAATTCACCATAATGAACCACCATAGTTTTCAGACCATTTGGATAGGTCTTAACAGATTTAGCTGAGAGTTTGAAATCTTTGGCTACGCCGCCGGCAGGAGGTGTTTGCTTTTGAGCAACCAATGTTTGACAGGTGCAAAAGCTTATGGCGGCAATGATAATTATTTTGATCGTTCTCATTATTTGGAAGCTTTTGGTTCAATGATTAAAATGGTTCTGTTGTTAGGGGCGAGGTATTTCTGGGCCACCTGCCTTATGAGCTGCGGTGTTACTTTTTTAAATGAAGTTTCCAGTTTGTTGATCTTTGATGGATCATCATCAAATAATGCAAAGGAAGCCAGCAGGTTCACCTTGCCAATGCCAAAAGTGCCACCCATAGCATCATACAAGCCTGAACGCATTTTCACAATGGCCAGCTGGAGATCTTCCTGTTTGGTATTATTGGCAATATCGGCCACTGCCAGGTCATACTGCCTGATGATAGAATCGGCAGGTACTGAAGCATCGTGAATGAGGCTGGATGTCCATAACATGGGTCCATTATAGTCAAACATGCTTCCCAGGCCTATGTTGATGCCGGAGTTTACACTGCTGGCATAACCTTTCTTTTGCACCAGGGCTTCGTATAGTTTGCTATCCTGTCCCTGGCCCAGCATCTGGTCTATCAAGCCCATGGCATAATATTCCGGCGTATTACGCTCCGGCATTTTATAGCTGATGGCGATGGCTGGCTTTTTGGCCAGGGCATCTTCCTTGGTAAAGCGTTGCTCTTTTTCCTGGGGCGGTTCTGCCAGGTCAGGTTTTGGAGGCAAAGTAGATGCGGGGATCTTTGCAAAATACTGCTCTACCCATTTGCGGGCCGAGGCAATTTCAAAATCTCCCGAAACTACCAATACGGCGTTATTAGGGGCATAGAAAGTTTTGAAAAATGCATCTACATCTTCCAGTTTCGCAGAATCCAGGTCTGCCAGGTCACCATAAAAGTTATGTGAGTTGTACCAGTTCTTATTGGCATATTGAGGCATGTCAAGCCAGGGGAAACCACCATAAGGCTGGTTGAGCACATTGACCTTTACTTCGTTCTTTACTACGCCCTGTTGATTGGTCAGGTTGTCCTGCGTGATCTTCAAACCTTTCATGCGGTCGGCTTCTGCCCATAAAGCTGTTTCCAGTTTATGTGCAGGCATAACTTCAAAATAATTGGTAAAGTCAAAGCGGGTAGACCCGTTCAAAATGCCACCATTCTTTTGTACAAGTTGAATGAATTCCATCTTGCCCAGGTTTTCAGATCCCTGGAACATCATATGTTCAAATAAATGCGCAAAACCAGTGCGGTTCTTTGGCTCAATGCGAAAGCCGATGTTGTAATAAACACCTACAGCGATAGTAGGTGCTGTTTTATCCGGAGATAAAACCACCTTCAATCCATTGGGTAATTTGTAATACGTAACGGGCACCTGCAGTTCGTCGCCGGGTCCATTGGCGGGCTTGTGCCAGGAAAGAAGTGCAAGAACCGGCAAAAGCAGTCCTAAACTCTTGAAAGGCAATACACGTGAGTACTTCATAAGCATATGTGTGTTAAATAATTTACAGTTTTGAAACAGAAGATCTGTTGCCGCATAATAGCAGTTCAATATATATAAAGAAGGTCATTTGTTCTGGAAAATTATACCAGTGGTTGAAATGCCATGCGGTTCAGGAGATCTTTCGTTTTTCAAAGGTTCAATGACTACCTTCATAACAAAAACTATCCGGAAAACAATTGCATCCATACCAGGTCTGTTCAAAAAGTCCCTGAAAGAATTGTTGAAGCAAGATCCCTTGCGGATGGCTGGAGCGACAGCCTTCTTCACCACCTTCGCACTCCCGCCTATTTTGGTTATCCTTATACAGGCTTTGAAGTTGATCCTTGACCCCCGTACTATCAGGGTGCAGTTATTTAATAACCTCAGGGAGATCATTGGCAGGGAGGCCGTGAAGCAGTTGGTTGATGTCCTTGTTAACCTCCACAAGATCGCCCAGAACTGGTACATTACTTTGGGCGGGTTTATATTTTTACTATTTGTGGCCACTACCCTTTTTAAGGTCATTAAAAACTCCATCAACCAGCTATGGATGGTGCGGCCTCACAAGCGAAAAGGCGTAATTAAAGGATTACATACACGTATACAGTCGCTCCTTGTGCTATTGATCGCAGCCGTTCTTTTTGTGATCGGTATCATGATGGAAGGTGCAAGGACCCTGGTCAGTAATTATATTTTCGAATTCTCACCCCTGCTCTCCATTTATTTTAAAGGGATTCTGAACCAGGTGGTCTCTGTTTTAATTGTGATGTTATGGTTCATGATGGTATTCAGGTACCTGCCCGACGCCCGACCTGAATGGAGTATAGCTTTTATTGGGGCCCTCGTCACCTCTTTGTTGTTTACTGCAGGTAAGGTCATTCTTCACTGGCTTTTGACCTATAGCAGTATTAATAACGTTTACGGGGCTTCAGCTTCAATGGTTTTATTACTGCTGTTTGTATTTTATTCTTCCCTGATCCTGTACTATGGAGCCAGTTTTACCATGGTATGGGGTGAATACAAAAGGAAGCCCATTATGCCCCTTCCCTACGCGGCACATTACCGCGTGATAGAGGAAGTAGTTACCGGACCAAAGCCCAAATAAGGGCAAAAAGCAGAAAATATTTCAAAAAGCAGTCTTTTTGGCTATGCAAACAGTTATTCCTGTAAATTGTTTCCCCGGATAAATTAGGTGGTACTCCTTTTGTAATTACTAAACCAGATAGGGAATTGATGCTATTGAAATGGGTATATATCGGCAGTTGTGTGTTGACTGGTATTTTGATGGCAGGACGTGCCGAAGCGCAGGGCCAGAAAGAAACAGAGAACACCCTTGACAGCCTCCGTTCAAAAAAGGGAGTATTGGGAGTTATTGCCCAAACCCTGATAACAGATACCACGAAGGAAGAAAACAAAATACTTGAGCGTGCCGATTTGCCTTTTCAGAAATACAACAACAAGATCATTCGAAACATTACCATCGAACCGATAGATTTCGGTATCATGATCGGGGATACCAGTAAGAGATTCAATAATACCCTGACAGATATAGCCAATTTTGTCCATTCCAATACAAGGGGATGGGTAGTTAGGAATAACCTGTTCTTTAAAGAGAATGATCCCCTTTCTCCCTTTCTTTTGGGGAATAATGAACGCTATTTAAGAGATCTCCCTTTTTTACAGGAAGCGCATATAAAAGTGAAGTCAATAAAAGGCAATCCTGATTCAGTGGATGTGGTGGTATATACCAAGGATATGCTTTCCATTGGTGGCGCGCTGGCAGTGAGAAATTCTCAAAGTGGACGGGTGGAGGCAAGAGAAGACAATTTTATGGGCTGGGGCGACAAAATGGAGCTAGAGACCCTTTACGATAAGGCAAGGAATAATCAATTTGGATTTGGAGCCGAATATGTAAAACGCAATATTATTGGCAGTTTTATAGACGGAAGTGCAGGATACCTGAATTTCAGTCCAGCCTTCAGTACCCAGAAAGCCGAAGAGCAACTGGGTTATTTAAAACTGGAGAAGCAATTGGTTAACCCTTACATGCGCTGGACCTATTCTGCCTCTGCAGCCTGGCATTCTACCACCAATATGTTCAATTCGGATTCATTGTATCATAATAACCTCAAATACCGCTATCGTGTTTATGATGCCTGGGCCGGATGGAACCTGAGTTCAAATAACATTGGTAGTGAAAATGAATTTGGGCGTATGCGGTATTTGGTGAGTGCCCGTTTCTTTGATCAGCAATTCACAGAGAAGCCATTGGAATATAAAGACCGCTATTATTACGCTTATGCCAACTCAAGGGCGTTGTTAGGCTCCTTTTTCATCTTTAAACTCAATTATTACAAGACCCAGTATATCTATGGTTTTGGAAGGAAGGAAGACGTGCCGGAGGGATTGGAAGCCTCCATCACTGGTGGCATGACCATAAAGGAAGGCAGGAACCGTCCCTACCTGGGATTATCTTTCGACAGGTATTACCTGACCAGGAAAGAAGGGCATATGAGTTATTCCCTGGCTGTCGGGTCTTCTTTGTATAAGAGTAAGTTGGAGGATATCAACCTTATCGCCAACATCAATTATTTCACGCGGTTAAGACAATTAGGTACAAAATGGAAACAACGGTGGTTTTTTAACGCCAGTTTTGGCAGGCAATTCAATGGTCTGCTGGATGAACCTTTGCTTATGGAAAGCAAGTATGGCTTTGATAATTTCCAGAATAATTTCGTGGGTGGCTTTATGCGTTCCACCGTTAAGGGCGAATCGGTTTTCTTTAGTCCATGGAATCTTTTCTTCTTCAAGTTTGCACCTTTTGTGTTCAGCAGTGCTACCGTGTTTCAATTTCCTTCAGAAATGGCCAACTGCAATTCCCGGATTTATTCAGCATTGGGTGGTGGAATAAGGACACGTAACGAAAGCCTCATTTTCGGGACAATGGAGTTAAGAGGTTCCTATTTTCCTAAAAAGGATGCTTTCAATAATACCTACCAAATACAGGTGAATACCAATATTCGATTTAAATACAAACAGAACTTTATTCGCAGGCCTGAATTTGTACAGGTGAACTAGCACAGTTGTACTAAGTAATATTTAAGATGTAATATTCCGGGAATGAAACTAATGAGCGTGCATTCTTTCCTTTTCAACAGCTCTTTTAATCCGTTATACTTGTTTTTTGAACGCTGCGATGGAGCGTACCTACCTGCATGAGGGCTGCGGAACCATACCAGGGATGCAATTCCATATCAAACAGTCCCGCTTTTACCGCAGGATCAGTAGCAACTAAATTTTTGGCTTCTTCTATGGTGGTCACATTGAAAATAAAGATACCTGCGAGGTCTCCTTTGTCAAGGAATGGACCGGCAAGTAACAACTTGCCCTCTTTGGCCAGCCTGCCAATATTTTTTAAATGGCCTTGTATCAATTGATTCCTTTGAGAAGAATCAACAGTTTTGGAACCTTTTTTTAAAAATGCCATCACATACTGCTTCATGCCATATTGATCAGCCCCCCATTTTTTAGCAAGCACGGAATCATAACTCGTTTTATCCTGTGAAAAAGAAGCGAGGGTTATTAGCAGGGCTGAAAGCAGTAAGAGGGGTCGCATCGTGTAAATTTTAGAAATGAAACTAATAAGATTTATGAACCTGGCAAAGCTCACCATTGATAAGGGAATAAGTAGTATGCATTTGAATCATTTATGAAATCACAAAAGAAAAATTGCCAGATTTGCAGCTACAAAAAGATATGCAACTAAAAGTTATTGCCTTTGATGCCGATGATACACTTTGGGTGAATGAGCCTTATTTCCAGGAGACAGAACAGAAATTCTGCTCATTGCTGGAGGATTACCTGCCCCAACATACTACTGCAAGGGAATTGCTGAAGACCGAGATAGATAACCTGGCCTTGTATGGATATGGAATAAAAGGTTTTATGCTTTCCATGATAGAAACAGCGATGTCTGTTTCTCAAAAAACTATCAGCCTCGATGTCATTGAAAAGATCATAGAATATGGAAAGGCTTTGCTGGCTCGTCCTATAGAATTGCTTGATGGCGTGGAAGAAGTGTTGCAGGAACTAAAAGGAAGATACAGGCTGGTGGTTGCAACAAAAGGTGACCTGCTGGACCAGGAACGAAAGCTTAAAAACTCGGGCATCGAACATTATTTCCATCATATAGAGATCATGTCAGATAAAAAGGAATCGGACTACCAGAAGCTGATCAGGCACCTGGATGTGCAACCCGCCGAGTTCCTGATGATAGGCAATTCACTCAAGTCAGATATATTACCCGTGTTGAACCTTGGCGGCCATGGTTTTCATATTCCCTACCACACCACCTGGGCGCATGAGCACATTGACCATACGATAGAGCATGAAAATTTTAAACTGGTAGAACAGATCAGGGAAGTATTAAATCATTTGCCATGAGCAGTTATTTGTTGGATATTGATAATTGGAAACGTAAAGATCATTTTCATTTCTTCCGACAGTTCGAAGAGCCTTTTTTTGGTGTTACTGTAAATGTAGATTGCACGAATGCCTACAAGACGGCTAAAGAAAATGGCATATCCTTCTTTCTCTATTATCTCTACCATTCCCTTCATGCTGCAAATGCCGTAGAACCTTTTCGTTACAGGATTGTGGATGACAAGGTAATTGTATATGACCGGTCCAATGCTTCACCAACCATCAACCGTCCTGATGGGACATTTGGATTTTCTTACATAGACTATTACCCGGATCTCCGTGAATTTTTGACTCATGCAAAAAATGAAATAGAACGGGTACAAAACAGTTCCGGCCTTGTGCCTGCAGAGCCAGGACAAAACGTGATTCATTATTCCTCATTACCGTGGGTCAGGTTTACCGCACTTGCCCATGCCAGGGCTTTTTCATTTAAGGATAGCATACCAAAAATATCATTTGGAAAAATGGTAGAAGAAAATGGTCGTCAAACCATGCCCATGTCTGTCCATGTGCACCATGCTTTGATGGATGGCTTTCATGTAGGACAATATATTGACCTGTTCGAAGAGCTGTTGAATCATCCCAATTTGTAGGCATACAATTCATTGCGGCATAGACACGATTCGTGTAAGCTATTGTGAGGTCTATTCGGTTGTGCATTGTTTAACCTCCGGAATACATTCAACTTTACAGCACATAAACTCCATTTTTTCTCATTAGCAGTTAGTTTTGTTATCGGCGGTAATTTCCATTACCGCTTCTTTTTTGCCCTGAGCACCGAAGCATGCCTATACATCTATGATCTCTTGCTGGCATCCGGCATTGTAGCTGCAAGGGTACTGCCATTGTGGAGTATTGTAACCCTGTACTATACATGTTTATTCTCCGCATTGTCCCTGTTCTTTACCCGATGCCATACGGGGATACTACGGGGTTACTACGGAGATAGTACGGGTTTGCTACGGAGAACTTATACTGGAGCTTAGCTACTGGCAGGAAGCAGCTAAACTGTAAGTTGGAAAAAGACTCTTGCATCAAAGGCATCAATAAAAAAGAAAGACCGTCCATTAAAGACGGCCTTCTTCAACTGAACAGAGTGTATCTGTTTTTATTTTTTGATCTTTTTATCTACAGTCCATGTATTGACGTTGGACTTGATGATCATTTTGCTGTCTGCATTTTCTAAAGTAGCATAATAGGAAGTGCCTTCCTCTGTTGAGAACTCTATCAGGCTGGCGATCCAGTAGTCATTGTAATTTTCTTTCAGGTTATTCTGCAACAAAACAGGCAACTGCGTAGAAAGAATATTTTTTGACAAGCCTAATAAAGTACCTGTACCATCATAATAGGCAGTAACGTGCTGGTTGGTAAATGTGAACTCAGCTTTGTAAATGTCTTTACTAACGGTCCAGGCTACTTCTTTAGCAGTGCTGAAGGACTTCTGGAAAGAATGTAAAACTGGTTTGGTTACAGGTGAATCAGCTGCAAATGTACTCACACCAAAAAGGGTGAATAAAACGATGGAGAAGAAAAACTTTGTCATAAAATGTATTTTAAAGTGTTTTGAATTTTAATTCCACCACAAACCTACATTGGATAAAATCCTTCATCAAGGGCAATGGTACCGAACTGCCATTTTAGGTTGCTAAATGGCGTTAAACCCTTACTGAATTGTAATCAGCCATGGTGGGTTTTTATGTATTTGATGACATGCATGTACATAAGAAAGCCACCCGTGGGTGGCTGTTTCTCGTGTTTTGGTTGTTGTTTGGTTAAGGGTCCTTTTTGGTTGGTTCTGTCTTAGCGGGTTTAACTGTTTTCAGGAATTTATAGATGGCTATCAATTCTGTATCTGTCATTCTTCCAAAGGCTTCCCAGGGCATATGGCTGTAAGGGATCAACTTGCCCATTCTAAATCGTTTAATAAAACTTTCCTGGCTCCAGTTAGTAATGCGTCCCGTTGGATCAGGCGTCAGGTTGGGCGAGATGAGTGTGGGATGTCCTTTCTCTTCGAAGACCGTTCCGCCTGCAAGTGGTGCTCCCACAAAATTGCCAATACCATCTCTTTTGGTGTGGCATTCATTGCAATTGGCTACTGCCATCACCATGTGCCTTCCATAGGCAACAGTGGTATCAGCTTTTACAGCTATTGCCGGTGTAGCTGATGGACCTGAGGGTTTGATCAAAAATGCTTTAATGAGTTTTCCTACAAGATTATAATTATGATCAGGCACTTTATTCTTTACTGGTTTAACAGACCGGAGGTAGGATATAATAGCTGTAAGGTCCTCATCACTTAGATCCTGGAAGGGCATGAAGGGAAGAACAGCTTCACCGGTTTTCTTGACACTGTATCGCAACACCCGTGCAATTTCACCATCAGTCATATTGCCTATGCCTGTTTCTTTATCAGGGGTAAGGTTGCGGGTATAGAATTTACCAAATGGCAGGTCAAATGCAAAACCACCAACCGGAAGCACTTCCTGGCCATGGTTCAATAATGAATCTTTATTGGGAAGGGGACTGTGACAATCAATGCAATGGGCAGGACCTATTACAAGGTGTTTCCCCCTGGCAATGATGGCACTATCTGTAGAGGCTTTGATGTTGGGATAGGGAGCATCATATTTTAAATGCTGGCGAAAGATGGTGATTAATGTAACACCTGCTATAAGGACCAGCACCACGATGAGGGTCCATTTTAAGATCTTGCGTATCATAAACAATGGTTAAGGCCCCCGAAACTATAGCCATCGTAAAAAGATCACAACATGCCTGTGTATGAATTGGTGAAAACCCGGAATGGAATGTTATAAAAATATTCTCCGCAGGAAAGAATAAGTAGGAATGTTATAGCACCAGCAATTCATTAGCTTAACTATTGCTTTGCATAGGCGCTGCTTTCCCCGGAGGCACTGATCACATTATACTCCACATGATCTGCCAGGCGGTGATCAGGAGCTGGAAGGGTCTGTGATTTTTGGGGAGCTATATTGGAAAACTGTATGGTTTTTTTCTGCAACAGATCATTTTGTTCTGAAAAGTAGGAAACTTCTACTGTGGCATTTTTTAGCTGTGCTGAACTCTTATTATACAAAATGAGTTTAAGTCCCTGCACACCCATCATCCAATCGGCGGGTGATTGATTGGATCTCACCTGCACCTGGTCGGATAGGTCAATAGTTGTAGCTCCCTGTTCATCATCCCTGCGGGAGGCTGATCTTCCATTGCTGGTTGTATTGGCTGCACGTGCATCATCTTCTGCCTGCTCTTTTTTATTCTTCTTGAATAGCACATTCAGCAGACCACGTATAGTTCTTTTTTCTTTGGGCTGCTGTTGGGTGGTGGCAGCTTCAGTTTTTTCATCCGCTGGCGGCACAACGGTTGTGTTTTGAGTCGTTTGTTCAGTTATTTGTTGCGCCGGTTTTACCGTTTCGTGAATGGCTGGCGTGACAGCGCTTTTGGTGGCCAGCTCATTTTTGGATGTTACTTTTTTGACTGTAACCGGAGTTTTCGCACCAGGAACTTCATGCGAAGCAGCTTTGACTATAGAGTTATCTGAGGACGGAATAACTATTTCCTCTTTGGGTTGTATTTCTTCTTTGGGTTGCTCTATACGTGTGGCAGTAGAGGTGACGGGTGGTTGGTCTGGTTTGGATGCAGATGGCTTGAGCAACCACCAGGCGCCGGTTAAGCCAATGACAATAGTAATTCCGAATGCTATAGGTGAAATGCCGGCCAATATCTTTTTCTTTCTTTTTTTCTGGAAGACCCATGAAGTATAATCTTCTTCTACATCTTCCAGCTTCCTTGCATAATTGGTGCGGACGTCCTGCCTGGCCGCATCCTCCTGCGGGGTGTAGGATTGTATTCTTTTGCGCAGTTCTTCTGCTTTTTGTTCAATAGGGTCCTGTGCTACAGTTTGCGATTGACCTGGCATAGTTCCGCCGGGCATGCTGACATATATTTTTTTGGGAGCAGACGGCGCGGGAGTAGCCTGCCTTATGGGTTCTGTGTCTTCGCTAACAGGAGGTTGAGGAATAGGGGAAGGTCCTGTTCCCTTAACATAGGGTTTTAATGTATCAATCTCTGTGGGGTATGACCATCCATAGCTTTTTCCCTCGACCCATACAAGGTCTTTGGGTTTCAATTCAAGGTGAAGCAATTCTTCGAGGCTGTGCGGCCCCGTTTGCTGGTTGTTACGAAGAAGCAAATAAACCTTTTCCATACCCTTGGTTATTTAGGTCCTGAAAGAATATATGAGAGTTAACGATGAGAGAAATATTCTATTGCACAGCGGTTTTTAATGAAAAGCTAATTTCTCTCAGAGCCTGAAGGAATTATTTATAGACAACTCCGCAACCGGAATAAGTTTGATTATTATACTTTACCAGTATCTTGTTCTGGTAGGTGAAGTCACTCATGCCATCGCTACAAAAATAGGGAAGCACCATTAGTTTGATCTGGGATGAATCGTTTTGAGCGAGGTAAACAGTGGTGTCTTTTGACGATAATGTTTCCTTACGTTTTAATTTCAGTGCTTGTTCCCAATCGGCAAGACGGAAGCTAATGGTATCATTACTATTTACTTCTAGACTCCAGAAGGGTTCATTACCCACCCCGTACAATACCAATCCCTGTGCTTTTTTCTCCTGCCAGATATCCCTTTCCAGAACATCCTGGAGCTTTACCATGGAATAGCTCTTTTTATACGAGGGATCATAATACTGGAGGGTGTCACCTTTCCATTTATAACGTCCGCGGGCCACCTGTTCCTGGTACAGCCATATATAACCATTGGAAGGCAGGAATGTGCCCTGGATTGTTACCATACTGTCTTTTTTTGATCCGGGATATCTTTCCTGTAGCTGGTAGGTCTTGTTATTATAAAACTTTACGGTTTGTTCAATCTTCGTGGAATCCTCCAGGGGAAAAACGACGCGGTAAATGCCAACAGGGCTTTTCAGTTGGTCGGCCTTTGGCTTGATGGGAGCATCCATATCCATGCTTCCTGGTTCTGCAGGTTTTGCCGAATAGGAATTTGATGATACCGAACCCTGCAGGGTATCTGCCACTGTCACATTGCTGTCTTCATGGATATTCACAGCTTTATCCTGCTGATGGTTGGAGCAGGAGCAAATGAAAAGCAAGGAGAACAGCGAACCAAATTTTACCATGTATACGGTTTATTACAAGGGTAAAAAAGTTGTGCCATAAAAAACCCCGCTTTGCAGGCGGGGCTTAGATTTTATTGAGGAATTAATTAGTCTAAAACCTTGACCCCTTTGGCAGCAAACTGCACATCTTTTTCAGAGCCCTTTATGCTGGCGATCTCTTTTTTTGATTTACCGGCATCTTCAGCATAATGCCTGCGCATTTCTTCTGAGACTTCTTTTACAGTGGCAGCACCTTCTATCAGTACGGTTTTGCCAACAATGTTCTCAGGCATCAGGAAAGCGTGGTCTTTTGCCCTAACCAGCATGGCAGTTCCATCCTTTTTCTGCACCTTGATCCAGCAACCTTCAGCCTTGCATACTTCCACTACTTTTGCCTTTACCAGGCCTTCGTATTGATTGTCCACCAGTTTGGCTTTGATGTCATCAGGTGCAATGGCAGTTGATTCTCCGGAGGTCACAAGTCCATATACAACTCCTTTTGCTGCGGTGATCTTTTCTTTGTCCTGGGCGTGCAGGGCAAGGCCCATAAGCAATATAGCTGGCAACAATAATTTCTTCATGGCAATACAGTTTGAGACAAATATAATTGATAAGCGTAGCATAGTTTGACCTGTAGTAAAGATTCGCAACACTTATGGAGATGAATAGCAAGCTTTGAAAAATGGCAAACTAAGGAATGTTTTTTTCATTTCCCTTTAACCTAATATTAATGATTATTGGCCGATATTTTTTAGGTATGTTTTGCTAAAAACCTTAGCTTCGCCTGCAAATAATATTTTAAGAACAGATGCACATTTATGTTCTACATTAGAGCCATCTTTCTTATAACTCTTTCAACTAAAAAATATGTCAAACGCTGAAAAATTAAAAGCACTCAAGCTTACCATGGACAAGATCGACAAGGATTTTGGTAAGGGAAGTGTAATGATGATGAACGAAAAGGGCGAAAAGGAAATAGATGTCGTTTCAACCGGGTCCATTGGTCTTGACGCTGCGCTGGGCGTTGGCGGATTACCAAGGGGAAGGGTTGTAGAGATATACGGACCTGAAAGCTCTGGTAAAACAACTGTCGCTACCCATGTAATTGCTGAAGCACAAAAGAGAGGTGGGATGTGCGCCATCATTGATGCTGAACACGCCTTTGATAGTGCCTATGCACAAAAGCTGGGGGTAGATATAGATAATTTGCTGATCTCCCAACCTGACTATGGTGAGCAGGCTTTGGAGATTGCTGACAGATTGATCCTGTCCGGGGCCCTGGATGTGGTGGTGATAGACTCCGTGGCTGCGCTGGTACCTAAAGGGGAACTTGAAGGTGAAATGGGTGATTCCAAGATGGGTCTGCAAGCCCGGTTGATGTCACAGGCTTTGCGTAAGCTGACAGCCACTATTTCCAAGACCAACACCATTTGTATTTTCATCAACCAGTTGCGTGAAAAGATCGGGGTGATGTTTGGTAATCCTGAAACAACAACAGGTGGTAATGCACTGAAATTCTATGCTTCTGTACGCCTTGATATTCGCCGTATGGCACAGATCAAGGATGGCGAGGAAGCTATCGGAAACCGCGTAAAAGTGAAAGTAGTAAAGAATAAGGTAGCTGCTCCTTTCCGCACCGCTGAATTTGACCTCGTATTTGGAGAGGGTATTTCCAAGATCGGTGAGATCCTGGATATGGGGGTAGAAATGGGTATTGTTCAGAAAAGTGGTAGCTGGTTTAGCTACAATGGAGATAAATTGGGCCAGGGCCGTGAAGGTGTAAAATCACTTTTGAAAGACAATCCAACACTTGCTGATGAAATAGAGGGTAAGATCAGGGAGAAACTCAGAGAATTGCAATTAGCCTGATGAGGGATATAAAACAAAAATCCTCCTGGTGAAAACAGGAGGATTTTTATTTCAAAGCCTGTGAAAATCATTTCAGGCAATAAATGGTGTTCCAATAGGTTTAAACTTTCAAACGGTTGTTCAGATTTGGATTCAAGACACGAGGCTAATGGCTTTCATAATTATCTGCCTGGATCGGGCAGTAGAATCTTTACAAAGACTCTGCCATATATATAATTGTTTGATATACAGTCCATATATTTATAATTCACTCTATTTTTTAACGAATACTGAGCCTTATTCCCTGGAATTATAAACCCTGGCTTAGCTAATTTTGTATGTATGGCATTTTCCCTTCAATCTTCCTATCAACCCGCAGGCGATCAGCCTTCAGCCATACAGGAGCTTACCGAAGGCATTTTAAGAGGTGAGGGCGCCCAGGTGCTGCTGGGTGTTACCGGTTCAGGAAAAACCTTTACAGTAGCCAATGTGATCCAAAATGTGCAGCGGCCAACACTGGTATTGACCCATAACAAAACACTGGTGGCACAGCTATATGGCGAGTTCCGCCAGTTTTTCCCGGATAATGCTGTAGAATATTTTGTTTCCTACTACGATTATTACCAGCCAGAGGCATACATGCCGACCACAGATACGTATATAGAAAAAGACCTTAACATCAACGAAGAGCTGGATAAGCTCAGGCTAAGGGCTACTACCAGTCTGTTGTCAGGGCGCAGGGATATTATTGTAGTTGCCAGTGTGAGTTGCATCTATGGTATGGGTAATCCTACGGATTATGAAAGTGGGATCATCCGGATTGCCAAAGGCGAAAAAATATCAAGACAGGGCTTTTTACACTCCCTGGTCAATTCTCTGTATAACAGGACCTCCATTGAGTTTAACCGGGGAACTTTCCGTGTAAAAGGAGATACGGTGGATATCAACCTGCCTTATGTAGACTTTGGCTACCGGGTTACTTTTTTTGGTGACGAGATCGAGGAGATCGAAAGCATAGATGTAAAGGATAATAAGCGGATAGGTAAACTGGAGAATGCCGCCATTTTCCCCGCTAACCTGTATGTGGCACCCAAGGATATGATCCAGAATGTGATGTACGAGATACAGGATGAAATGCAGGCCCAGGTGGATTATTTTAAAAGTACAGGGAAGTTCATAGAAGCCCAGCGATTAAAGGAAAGGGTTGAATATGACCTGGAAATGATCCGGGAACTTGGGTATTGCAATGGTATTGAAAACTACTCCCGGTTCTTTGACAGGCGCAAACCAGGCACTAGACCATTCTGTTTATTGGATTATTTTCCCAAGGACTTCCTTTGCGTGATAGATGAAAGTCACCAAACAGTGCCCCAGGTGAGTGGCATGTATGGCGGTGACCGTAGCCGAAAGCTTACACTTGTGGACTATGGCTTCCGCCTGCCTTCTGCATTGGATAACCGCCCGCTCAATTTTCATGAGTTCTCTGACCTGGTAAACCAGGTGATCTATGTAAGTGCTACGCCGGGGGACTATGAATTGGAACAAACAGGTGGTGTGGTTGTGGAGCAGGTGGTAAGGCCAACAGGCCTCTTGGAACCTCCTATTGACGTGCGTCCCAGTGTGAACCAGATTGATGACCTGCTGGATGAAATTGATAAAAGAGTCAAAAAAGGAGACCGCGTTCTTGTCACCACACTTACCAAGCGGATGGCTGAAGAAATGGATAAATACCTGAAGCGGATCGACATCAAGTCGAAATACATTCACAGTGATATTGACGCACTGGAAAGAGTGGAGATCCTTCGTGACCTTCGACTGGGTAAGATCGATGTATTGGTGGGAGTGAACCTGCTTAGGGAAGGACTGGATCTTCCGGAAGTGTCATTGGTAGCTATACTAGATGCAGACAAGGAAGGTTTCCTGCGTAATGAAAGATCCCTGACGCAGACTGCAGGACGTGCGGCCAGGAACGTGGAAGGCCTGGTGATCTTTTACGCCGATACGATGACTGAAAGTATGCAGCGCACCATTGATGAAACCAACCGGCGCCGCGAAAAGCAGGTAGCTTATAATATACTGCACAATATAACGCCTACGACTGTCCGCAAATCAATTGAGCAGGTAATGGCGCAGACCTCTGTTCTTGATATCAAGGGTTATGATCCTGATTCTCCCTATGCGGTTGAGGAGATCATTACCAAGGCAGCAGAAGATGATGCAGAGTACACAACCATTCCTCAATTAGAAAAAGCCATTACACGCACTAAGAAGGAAATGGAAAAAGCAGCAAGGGATATGGATTTTATGGAAGCAGCCCGTTTGAGGGATGAAATGTTTGCTATGCAGAAAAAGCTGGAAGGGATGAAGATCTGATCTGATTACAAATCCTTACTGATAGTGCTTTTTGCCCCCTTAGCCCTTGCCCAATAAGGTTTTTCGTAGTTCTACGATAGGGGGCTAAGTGGTTCCACTCTATTTTATAAAAAAGGGATAGCAAAGATTTGCAGGATCAAAAGAGCCGATATAATTTGGCATTGCACTTTAAATCCAAATCTAATGAAGAAGCGTCTTTCCCGAGTCCTTAACTTTTTTGCATTTAACCTACTGTTTTTTGCACTTTACCTGAACTTTATTCACAAGGATAGCAACACTCCGGCTCCTATCTCTGCTAAATCTACCACTGCATCAGTGCAGGGAACTGTTTTAGTAAGCAACCCGGAACAATATATCAATAAAGAGATAAAGCCACAAGGAAGTGTTCAGGCTCAAAAGCTATCCTATAATTAATTTACTAACCCAGATACACAGACCTTAAACAAGCCCCGCAAACCGAGCGGGGTTTTGCAATTTCTAAACCTTTACAGAAAGGTATTTAACTAACTTCGCCGGCATGGACAAAAGACTGTTTTTGCTGGATGCGATGGCCTTAATCTTCAGGGCTTACTATGCCCTAATCCGCAACCCGCGGATCACTTCCAAAGGGAAAAATACAAATGCCCAATTTGGCTTTACCAATACGATCATTGAATTGATCAATAACCAGAAGCCTACCCATATGGCTGTATGTTTTGATACTGCAGCCCCCACAGAAAGACATACCGATTTTGCCGAATACAAAGCACACCGACAGGAAGCGCCTGAAGATATTACCCTGGCTATTCCTGATATCAAAAGGATCATCAAAGCACTGAACATCCCGATCATTGAAAGTGATGGTTATGAAGCTGATGATGTGATAGGCACACTAAGCAAACAGGCGGAAGCAAAGGGTTATAATGTATTCATGGTAACACCTGATAAAGACTATGGTCAACTGGTAAGCGATAAAGTAAAGATCTATAAGCCCGGCTACCAGGGCGGAGATGTAGAGATCATGGGACCCAAGGAAGTGTGCGAGAAATGGTGCATAGATTCCGTTGACCAGGTCATTGATATTTTGGGCTTGATGGGAGACGCGGTTGATAATATCCCGGGCATTGCAGGCGTAGGCCAAAAAACCGCCTGTAAACTGCTGACAGAATACAAGACATTGGAAAACGTTTTGGCCAATGCCGACAGTATTAAAGGAGCATTGGGAGAAAAAGTAAGGAACGGAAGAGAAGATGCTATCATGTCTAAAAAACTGGCTACTATCATTACTTCTGTACCAGTTGATTTTCATGAAGAGGACTTCCTTATCAAGGACTGGAACACTGATGCTTTGAGAGATGTATTGACAGATCTGGAATTTAAAACCGTACTAAAACGCTTGCTGGGTGAAGAGACAGATGCAGGTGCTATCAAAAAATCCGGTAATGGACTGCAAACGGAATTGTTTGGCAGTAATGCTGTGGAAGCAGAGCCGGAAGTGATCTCGGTTGTTCAGCCGGGAAATAATATTTCCAATACACCGCACGATTATGAGCTGGTAGAAAGCGAAGCTGAATTTGCTATGTTGCTGGAAGTTCTAAACAAATACCAGGAGATCTCATTTGATACAGAAACCACTAGCATAGATGCGAATGATGCCGACCTGGTTGGTTTGAGCTTTTCGGTGCAACCGCACAGGGGATGGTATGTACCTGTTCCATGCGATGATGTGAGTGCCACTAAAAAGATACTGGAGCGCTTTGCTTCTTTGTTCAATGATGAAACAAGAACATGGATAGGCCATAACATCAAGTATGATCTGTTGATTCTAAAATGGTATGGAGTTGATATCAAAGGAAAACTGATCGATACCATGTTGGCGCATTACCTGATAGAGCCTGATGGCAAGAGCAATATGGATTGGCTTAGCGCTAAGTACCTGAACTATGAGCCTATACATATTGAAGAACTGATAGGGAAAAAGGGAAGGAACCAGCTCTGTATGAAGGATATTGAAATAGAGAAGGTAAAGGATTATGCTGCAGAAGATGCTGATGTGACCTTGCAATTCAAAAACATCTTTATCCCCAAGTTGAAGAAACTTGAATTAGAGCACATATTCTATGAAGTAGAAAATCCTTTGGTTCCTGTATTGACAGCAATGGAATACGAAGGTGTAAGGATCGATATTGATTTCCTGCATGAATACTCGAGGGTGCTGGATATAGAATCAAGGGTACACGAAGAGAAAGTATATGAAGCAGCAGGCGTGAGGTTCAACCTGGGCTCGCCCAAACAATTGGGGGAAGTATTGTTTGAGAAATTAAAATTGGATCCCAAAGCCAGGAAGACAAAGACAGGCCAGTATGCAACGGGTGAAGATGTATTGAGAAAGATGGCCGTAGTGCACCCGGTAGCTGATGATATTTTAGCTTACCGCGAGTATACCAAGTTGAAGTCAACCTATGTGGATTCGCTTCCGCTCCTGATCAATAAGAAGACTGGAAGGGTGCATACTACCTATGGACAGGCTGTAGCTGTTACAGGCCGTCTGGCAAGCAATAACCCTAACCTGCAAAATATACCTATCCGAACGGACAGGGGCCGGGAAATACGTAAAGCATTTATTGCCCGTGATGCAGACCATGTGATCGTGAGCGCTGACTACTCACAGATAGAATTGAGAATAGTAGCAGCATTGAGTGCTGATCCCAGCATGTGCGAGGCTTTCCGCCAAAACAAGGATGTACACACGGCAACGGCAGCCAAGGTGTATGGAATAGAAGAAGAAACGGTGACCAAGGAAATGCGCAGGAAAGCCAAGAGTGTAAACTTTGGAATTATTTATGGGCAGGGCGCATTTGGTTTGGCAGAGAACCTGGGTATCAGCCGTACAGAAGCCAAGGAGATCATTGACAACTATAAAAAAGAATTCTCCGGCATAACCAAGTACATGGCTGATATGATCCATTATTGCCAGGAGCATGGTTATGTGCAGACTGTACTGGGACGGAAGCGCTGGTTGCGGGATATCAACTCGGGCAATTTCACTGTACGTGGTTATGCGGAACGCAATGCCATTAACTCACCCATACAAGGTACAGCAGCAGATATGATCAAGCTGGCCATGGTAAAAATTGATAAGGCTTTTAAAGAGCATAAATTCAAATCAAAGATGATCCTGCAGGTGCATGATGAACTGGTCTTTGATGCTACGCGTGACGAAGTGGAACTGATAAAACCAGTGATACTGGATTGTATGCAATCTGCCATGACCCTTCCTAATGGCATTCCGATCCTGGCGGAAGTTGGCGAAGGAGATAACTGGCTGGAAGCACATTAAATAAATGCGTTGAATTTGCTTTGTCTGTTTGAATATTTCGAATACAATTAAAATGATGACATGAGTGATGAGATAATGAAAACAGGAGATAGCCCGGAAACATCGGATTTTAGCAAAGGCATCATTTATTATTGTTATGATGCTTATTGTGGCTGGTGTTATGGATTCAGTAAGGTGATGAAGGAAATTGCCACTGAATATAAAGAGGTCTTTGATTTTGAAGTGCTTTCCGGTGGAATGATATTCGAAGAAAAGCCCCGGCATATCAGTGCCATTGCGCCATTCATTCAAAAGGCTTACAAAAATGTGGAAGAATTGACAGGTATAAAATTCGGAGAAGACTTCCTCTGGCACATCTTTCATGCGGATGAAAGCGACTGGTATCCCGAATCAACATTACCTGCTATTGCATTGTGCATCTTTAAAGAATATTTTCCTGAGAAAGCAGTATTCATTGCCAGTGACATTCAATATGCACTGAACTATGAAGGCAGGGATCTGACGGATAAGGAAGCATACCGTCACCTGGTACAGAAATATGGTATCCCTGAAGAAGAATTTTACACAAAGCTGCAAAGCGAAGAGTATAAAGAGAAGGCTTACTACGAATTTGCCCTGGTTAAGCAATTACAGGTTACAGGTTTCCCCTGTGTATTGCTGCAGGTGAGTGATTCAAAATTCTACCTGCTGGCGCAGGGCTATACTGACCATGAAACCTTGAAGCAAAGAATAGAAAATGTCAGGCAGGAATTACAAGCAGCCAGCTAGATCTTTTATCCTGCGAGTTCATATGATTGCCTGATCCATTTGATCAACTGGGGTGTCACATCAGTTTTGTTTTCCAGTTTAATGCGGTGTGTACACATAGCATTCCAGCTACCTGCAGCTTCCAGCTTACCAGAAGCAGGTGTGTCCTTTAACATGAGGCCTACATCCAGTCTTGTTTTGGTGGAAGGCTGCAGTATGGCAAACTGCTTCTTCCTGCGTACACTCACATAGGCTTTTTTGGGTGCCAGCTCAACATCAGGTCCAAATTGCCTGATCTCTTTGATCAAGAGTTCATACAATTCTTTCAATGCCTCCTTGCCTTTATATTGTTCTGCAACCAGTTCATCGTCGGGTGAAGCGGCGGCATGGGTCTCCTTTGCCTTATGCACAACCATATTGGCATAACCATGACCGATACCATATTTTTCTTTAAGCATCGATACCAGTTCCCCATGCTTTTCGAGGCCACTCGTATTGACAATTGTTATCCATTCATCAATCGATTTACCCGTTTTTTCTTCCAGGTTCTTTACCTGGTTTTCTACAGCTTTTTTTATGGCATCTGTTGACATACGTTAATAAGATTTACAACCAGGAATTAATGTTGAGGAATGCTGTGAAGCGCAACCCTGTTTCCTTCCGAATCCAGGAATACGGCCATGTGGCCATGCTCAGGAGAGATCTCGGTTTTAGGAACAATGATCTTTCCTCCGGCTGATTCCACCTTATCCAACACTCTTTGCACATCCGGGTTGGCGTTAAAATAGATCATAGGACCTTCAGTTGCGGAAGGTTTATAAAACTCACCTGCCTTACAGATCGCACCACCAACACCTGTTTGAGTATCTTCAATGGGGAACATCCGCATTTGTAAATTGGGTAGGTCCATTGGTATCAATGATACGCCGAAGATGGCCTCGTAAAACTTTTGAGCCCTGTCAATATCTGTAGCGGGGATCTCAAACCAGCTTATAGCATTCTTAAAGGTCATAGCAGTTATGTTTCATTAAAGGTAAAAAGGTAAAATCTAAAAAGTAAAAATGTAAAGGATCTCCTGGCTATAATACCCTCTCCCTGTTGTATTTGTTGGGCTGTAAAAATGAATTGACAATGATGATACATTACAATACAACCATGCTCAACTGACTAAGCATTTTTAATTATCCCTTGTCCTCATCCTGTTTGCTGCCCTGGCAGCTGCAGTACCAAAATTGCGGAGGTTGTAGGTAAAGGTGAGCATGAAATATTGCTGCAACACCTGGTTTTGAACATCCTGGATATACTCACTGGTAACCTCCCGGGTAATGCTCCTGTTTTGTTTGAGCAGGTCAAATACGCTCAACTTCAATTCGCCTTTCTGATCTTTCAGGAACTTTTTACCTGCACTCATATTCCAAAGCCAATAGTCCTGGTTATATCCTGCGCTCAGACCACTGTAGTATTGGTTGTTCAGGTCATTCTGGAAGAACCAACCGGATTTTGATAACAGGTTTAACTGAAGTCCTGCCACATGCTGAAAGTAATGATCATTGGAAGCGGGTTGCAACTGGTTCTTTACATTATTGAAATTGGCTGAATAGGAAACGGTGAAATCCACATACTGGCTAACATTACTCGCAATCACTGCTCCGGCCGTATAGATGGTATTATCTGTTTCATTCTGCAGTCCATTGATAATGCCTGGCAACTTGCTGAATGTAACGCCACCATTCAGGTTGAAGTTTGATTTAATGAATTTCATGGGCACCGCGAAAGTGAGGAAGGAACGCAGGCTCCTATATCCGTCCAGATTGACAGGCTTGCTCAATCTGTAAGCTCCGCTGATCTTTTCACCATTGATAACAGTATCTCTTGAATTGTAGGAGGCATTGGCAATATAATTCTGTGCGGTCTGGTAAAAAATATTACCCACCAGCAACAATCCTTTTGCAGGGTCAGTGAATGTATAACGCCCACTTACGGTATGCATGTACTGTTGATTGAGGTCAGGATTTCCCAGCGTATAAACAGGTGCATTAGTGGGATCAAGGACATCCTGTAATTGTGTTACTGATGGCTGGTTTACATTGGCCCTGTAAAAAAGCCTGATACTGCTTTTAGGAGAAAGCTTGTAGCGGATCATGGCATTAGGCAACAGGTTATCAAAGCTCTTATCAACTTTTGCTACTATTGGTAATATACGTTCGCTGTTCAGGTTTGTATGCTGGTAGTTCAGGCCAAAAGAAATTTGCCTGTCCCTGTCGCCCAGCCTGTAAGTAACACCCGCATTCTGTGCCTTGGTTCGGGTTTCAAAATCATTGGAGAAATTATTCAGGAATACTGAATACTTATTAGCTATTGGGTCAAGCGCATAGGTTTGCTGGTTTGATTTGCTTGTTGAATAACTGGGATTGTAGTTGAATTGCAACTGTGATTTTGTCCCCAACGGTTCGGTATAGGCAAGGTTGGTGGAAAGCTGCATGCCATTGCTGGCCTGGTTGGCAAATCGATTGGATGTAGTGTCTTCTGCAGCTCCATTATTATCCAGGTATTGCGAGAAGGTTTGTACGTATGTCTCTCCATCCCTCTTGTTATAAGAAGTATTCAGGTTCACAGAAAAGGTCCTGCCTTTTTTGGCAAAGGAATGGCGGTACAAAATATTGTTATTGAGGTTATTGCCAGAGCGCGTGCTGTTGGTAATATTCTGGTTGATATTAATCGAACCAGATCCTTCGGGAAAGAAATGTGTAAGGCTTCCGATCCTGCTTTCCGAATTGTTATCCTGGAAACTAAGATTGGGAGTAATGATCAATTGATTACTGGAGTCGATCTTGTATTCCAGCCTGAGATTAACCCTGTGGTTGGTATTTCGGCTGCCAGCCATCGTGGTATCCGAAACGTCACTGATATCATCCGGCTTGCCGGTTATATATTGTGTTTTTGCAATTTCGTTCGTGTTATTATTGGTATGGTTATAAAAATAACTGCCGGTCGCGGTTAATTTTTTGCCCCAGAGATCACTGTAGTTGACACCAAAAGCATTGGTTTTGTTAATGCCATTTTGCTGTCCAACCAGGAAATTGCTGCTGTTGCCAAAATTACCTGTATTGCCACCGCCTGCGCCTCCGCCACGATTGCCTCCACCCTGTGGCCTGCCACCGCCACCACGGTTGCCACCACCACCTCCGCGTTGCGCGTTGCTGGTAACACCTAAAAGATCCTGTTGTGAAAAATTCTGCTGGTTGGTATTATTAAAATTGCCTACCAGGGATATCCTGCGGTTATCTTTTAATATGGTAGCATTACCTCCTGCTGCATAATGATCATCAGTGCCATAACCTGCATACACTCTACCAAACTGGCCGTTTCGCATATTAGCCTTGGTCACAATGTTGATGGATTTATTGGTATTGCCATCGTCAAAACCTGTGAACTGGGCCTGGTCGCTCAGCCTGTCGAAGATCTGGATCTTGTCTATTATTTCTGCCGGCAGGTTGCGTAATGCTGCCGTGGCATCATCTCCAAACAGTTCACGGCCATCAATAGTTACTTTCTGCACGTTCTCACCCTGTGCTTTCACCTGGCCGTTTTCTATGGTGATGCCGGGAACTTTTTTTACAAGGTCTTCACCGCTGGCATCAGGATTCACCTTGAACTGGTCAGCACTGATCTGCAGTGTATCTCCTTTCTGCACGGCAACAGGGGGCTTGGAGGTAATGATAACAGTGGCCAATTCCTGCGATGAGCCCGGTACTAAATTCACGGTCAGGCTTATATCAGAACTATCCAGGCGTATATTCCTGGTTACGGCATTAAAGCCCACAAAGGATATGGATAGTTGAAAACTGTCAGATACTAAGTCAGAAAATATAAAACTTCCCGTTGAATCAGACAGCTGTGTCTTTGATATCAGTGAATTGGTAGCGCTTTTGAGCTTTACGGTGGCACCTTGCAAAGGAACCTTTCGCTGCTGGTCTACTACTGTTCCCTGTATTTTGAGCGTTTGTGCATTAAGGGCGGTGAGGACTAAAAAAAGAACTCCTGACAACAACATTCTTCTGTACATGATACTGGTTTAAGGGCTATTCCAATACAAAGTTGGTAAAAACCATGCCCCCCTACCCGGAATTCAGGTTAATTAATGCTAATAAATCGGTTTATATTGCAGCCCCAAAAATTTCGTATATGGAGTATAACAGAATAGTAGCCGTAACAGGCATGCCGGGCTTATTTGAAGTGGTAAGTAGTAAATCTGATGGCGCCATTGTGCGGTCTTTGGAAGATCAGAGCACTAAATTCGTTTCATCAAGGGTTCATAACCTTTCCCACCTGGAAAGCATTGAAGTATATACTGTAAGAGATAATGTACAGTTGACAGACATTTTCACTGCCATGAAGGCCAGCAAGGCTGCCATGCCGGATGTGAAAGATAATAAAGCGCTGAAATCCTATTTTGAGAAAGTATATCCTGATCTTGATTTCGAACGTGTATATACCAGCGACATGAAGAAGATGATCAAATGGTATGAAGTGATCGAAAGCAACAATATCGATTATACCCGCAAGGAAGAAACTACTGAAGAGGGCACAGAAGACGAAAATGAGCAGCCTGAAGTAGCAGCCGTGTCAGAAGCTGTAGCTGAAAAGCCTGCCAAAACAAAGGCTAAAGCAAAAACTGCTGCGCCTAAAGCAGAAGCTGAAGCTACTGAAGGTGAGGTAGAGAAGCCCAAAAGAACACGCAAGAAAAAATCAGAGGAATAATTATTGCGCTGGCAATTAAGCATTGCTATAGAAACGATTCAACCATTGATGGTTTAATGGAATGGGGATCATACCCGGTTCCTTAAATTCACCCTACCTGTTAAAATAAACCAATATGGAAGAGCAAGAGATCAGTTATTCAGCCCAGATAACAAGTGTGCCCCGCAATTATTTACCCGGGAATTTTAAGGTAACTGACTGGGCCACGCTGGAACCCTATTTTAAAGAATTACTCGAGCGTCCCATTCAATCCAAAAAACAACTGGAAGACTGGCTGATGGATATGAGCGAGGTGGAAGCTGTGGTTGGTGAGGATGCTGCCTGGAGGCAGATCCGAATGACCTGTGATACGGAAAATAAGGAACTGGAAGATGCGTTCACCTATTTTGTCATGGAGATCCAGCCCAAGATCCAGCCTTATGCCGATAAGCTCAATCGTAAGCTGGTGGAAAATGAGTACACATCACAGTTAGATGCCGAAGGCTATAAGGTCTATCTCAGGAATGTTAAAAAAAGCATCGAGCTTTTCAGGGAAAAGAATATTCCATTGCAGGCAGAGATATCTGTATTGGCACAACAATATGGTTTTATCTCCGGTAAGATGAGCATTGAAGTGGAAGGAAGGGAATATACCCTGCAGCAGGCTTCAAAGTTCCTGGAAAATCCTGACCGCGCCATTCGCGAACAGGTTTACAGGAAGATCCAGGAAAGAAGATTGCAGGATAAGGAAAAGCTCAATGACATGTTCTCTACACTGGTGGAAAAACGCGACCAGGTAGCAAAGAACGCAGGCTTTGATAATTACCGCGATTATAAATTCGCTGACCTCGGCCGGTTCGATTACACCAAGGAAGATTGCTTCCAGTTTCATGAAGCCGTGAGAACACAAATGCTGCCACTGGTGGATTTTGTATATGACCGCAAGCGCCAGAAGCTGGGACTTGATTCATTACGCCCCTGGGATACAGATGCAGAGCCGGAAGGCGTAAAGCCATTAACACCTTTTGTCAATGGGGAGGAGCTGGTGAACAAGACCATTTCCTGTTTTAACCAGATGCATCCATTCTTTGGTGAATGCCTGTTAAAGATGAAAGAGATGGGGCGTCTGGATCTTGATAGCAGGAAAGGCAAGGCGCCGGGGGGTTACAACTGCCCGCTGCCTGAAACGGGTGCTCCATTTATATTCATGAATGCTGCAGGCCAGATGAGTGATGTAACTACCATGGTTCATGAAGGTGGCCATGCCATCCATTCTTTCCTGACTCACAATTTACCCCTGACAGCTTTCAAAGAATATCCAATGGAAATAGCAGAAGTGGCCAGCATGACCATGGAACTATTCAGCATGGATTACTGGGATGTTTTTTTTGATAATAAGGAAGACCTGAAAAGAGCGAAGCAACAGCAACTGGAAAGAGTGCTGACTATCTTTCCCTGGATCGCTACCATTGATAAATTCCAGCACTGGGTTTACGAGCATCCACAACATACACTGGAAGAAAGAGCTGAGACCTGGAGAACGATAATGAACCAGTATACTTCCGTTGCAATAGATGTCACTGGCCTGGAAGAATACCGTAAGTATTCCTGGCAGCGGCAGCTTCACCTGTATGAGGTGCCTTTTTATTATATCGAATATGGCATTGCACAATTAGGCGCGATTGGTCTGTGGAAACAGTTTAAAGAAGATAAGAACAAGGCCATCGATCATTATATCACAGCTTTAAAGCTGGGAGGTACACGTACACTTCCTGAACTGTATGAAGCTGCAGGATTGAAGTTCAGTTTTGCTCCTGATTATATAAGTGAGCTGATGTTGTTTGTTCAGAATGAAATGGAAAAGATCACGCACCATTCCTGAAAAGGATATTGATCTGCACATAAAAAAAGAAGAGCCATGAATGAAGGCTCTTCTTTTTTATTACAATATGTTTTCAATCATTTCGTATTGCAGTCCTTACAGGTGCCATGGATCACTACCTGCACACTGTCCGCTTTATATCCTTCAGGCAAATCTATTTTAGGAGAGATTACATCATCAAGACAAATAGTCCTGTCACAGGCTGAACAAACAAAGTGTACATGGTCATCATGATGATGACCTTCGGCACAGTCCTTACACAATGCGTACAGCACTGAGTTATCAGCTGTGGGAATAGTATGCACGATACCTTTTTCAACGAAGGTTTGCAGTGTACGGTATATCGTCACCCTGTCAAACTTCTCCCCTGCCTTTTTTTCAATATCCCCATGCGCCATGGCATCAGGTGTGCTGAGGAACAAAGTGAGGATCTTTCTGCGGCTATCAGTTACACTAAGGTTCTTGCGTCTTAAAATTTCGTTTAAACGGCTATTGGTAGATTTATTTTCGGCCTGTGCCATTTGTTTATTCTTTCAAAAGTTTGGAAATATCCACTTCCATTTCTTTTACTTCTGAAGGCTTTATGCCATCGTAGATCTTAACAACATCTCCTCTCTTATTGATTAAAGCTATGAATTGTGTGTGTAAAAAATCATCATCGATATTCTGCACAAAATTCTTAGGGTCGTCAATTTTATAGCTATCCCTGGCAGCACTGTAAAGGCTATCTTTTCTTCCGGTCAGGAATATCCATGTTTTATTGTCCACGCCCATGGAGTCGGCATATCTTTTCAATACCGGAGCAGAATCCCTTTCTGGATCGGAGGTATGGGAAACTATGATGAAATCGGGGTTGTTCTTATACTTCTCATACACGGGCTTCAGGTTGTTATTCATTTTGGGGCAAACAGACTTGCAGGTAGTAAAAAAGAAGTTCACCACGGCCACCTTGCCTGCAAGGTCCTTTTCAGTGGTGTACCCACCATCCTGGTTGGTAAAAGCAAAAGGCTTTACACTGCTGATCGGTGGCATTTTGGGTTTCATAAAACCGGGAATGGAATAGGATATAAATCCAAAAAAGCCGATCACCAGCACAGCAAAGAAAACAACGTAAAAAACCATCCTTTTTGACATATATCGGGGGTATTGCTGCAAAGGTAGCCCACAGGTGAGATCAATAGGGGTTATTAACAGGAATTTGATCCCCGCTCATACTCTTCCTTAATGATAGCATTACTGTATATTTATTGCTGCCCAAATTGTCCCCGTATGAGATTGAAATTTTTGCTTACCATTATTTTATTTGTTACCACCTGTATTGGCCATGCACAATCAAAGGATGAACTGCAGATCAGGAGTTTATTGCAAACGCAGGTAGATGCCTGGAATCGGGGCGACCTGGTAGGTTTTATGCAAACCTATTGGAAGAGTGATTCCCTGATGTTTATTGGAAAAAGTGGCATCAAATGGGGCTGGGACCAGACCCTTGCGAATTATAAAAAAGGATATCCCGATACGGCAGCCATGGGAAAACTTTCATTTAATATCTTACAGGTAAAGCGTTTGTCAGTAATGTATTACTATGTAGTAGGCAAATGGATGCTTACAAGAAGTATCGGTGATCTAAGTGGTCATTACGACCTGCTGCTGCGTAAAATAAAAGGCCGGTGGGTCATCATTTCCGATCACAGTTCTTAGTACATTAAGGCCTTATTCAACTAAGCAGGCGAAAGGCTTTACAACAAAGGACTGTCCTTTTTCCAGACCCGGTAAAAATAAAACAGAAGCGCAATAAAGGTCAGGACGGCAATAATATAGAAGACGATATTATACCATTTTATGCCATTATGGGTGATTCCCAGGTTAAAGAACAAACCCGCGGTAAACATGCTTAATAACCAGAGCAACCCAATGGAAAATGAGTTAATGATCTTTTTAAAAAAGCGTTTTATTTCAGGGTCTATGCCACTATTGTATTCATCCATACTTTAGGCTTCGGTGGCAAGTTAGGCAAACCTTCCCTGGATTAAAAGGATGCAGGTCATCCGGGTTATGAGTTGTTTTTCTCAGGGTACCAATAAAAGCCGGAATTCGGCAGAGTCACCATTGAATACATTAAAGTCAACCCTTGACAATATGCCATTGACCCTTCCTTTTTCGCTGTGCTGCCAGAAGGTCCATTGTCTTTTGATGCGGGGCTGGTGTGGCTGCAGGTAGTGTGCCACCCACAGGGGATAATCATCAAAATACCCGTTCAGGTTCTTTTCATAAAAATCTATGTAGGTATAAATAATGGGTCGCACGCCATAATAGGCTTCAACCGCATCCAGCCATTCTTTCATTTCCTCTCTTACCTGGGCGGGCGAAGCCCCAAAGGTCTGCTCCACATCCAGTACAGGTGGCAGGTCGCCGCTCTCCAGTTTTACATGGTTGATAAAATTATTCGCCTGGGTCTTCCCATCCTTGGTGGCAATAAAGAAATGGTAGGCCCCCCGGGTAATTCCCGCTTCCCTGGCTTTCTTCCAGTTGCGCTTAAAATAGGTATCTGAGTTGCCATTACCTTCCGTAGCCTTCATAAAGGCAAATCCCAGCTTGATGTGCTGAACCTGCATTTGGCTTACAGCTTCCCAGGAAATGCGTTGCTGGTATTTGGACACATCGATCCCATGAATCTCGTATTCATAAGGAATGGGTATTCCAAACTCGGGATAGGTGACAAACTTCAATTCTTCGGTCTTATACCACAGGTAGCCCAGGTATAAAAGAAAGCAGCCGGCAGAAACAATGGAGATGAAAATAAAGGGACCTAAATAGCGGTTACGTGATTTTTTTCTGCTTGCCACTATGCAATGTTAGGAAGTTTCCGTTGTCAACAACAACCGTTCATAAGCAATTAAACTTTCTTTGACTTCTTACGAGCCTGTCCAACAAATAATTATCGACAGGTTAAACCAGCAATGGTTTCTGTCTCAGGCCGGCTTTCTACCAGTTTCGTTCTAACCAATGCCCTGGTTACTCTCTACCTGGAGTATAGCTGCCCCCTAACAACCCCCTACCTGCAGTATAGATATTGCGTGTTGATCACGCAGTATCTATACCGTAGTTATACTCCAGATAGGGGGTTGGTATACTTCAGACTGGGAGATGGTGGGATGAAGACAACTGGGAAACATTGCCATGAAGGCATGAAAAAGAAGAACTGATATATAGGCGCATTTCATAATTCACGAGTAAATTGCAGCATGCCGCAGTTCAATTGGAATGATAGTGTAAACTTTTTGAGCAAACTCACTGCCCGGCGTGCACTGAATGGATTGAAAGTGCTGAGCAGCTATCATGTCAGTAAATGGCTGAAAAAAAGCATTCAATGGGGTTATCCTATTTCCATTTCTTTTGAACCTACTACGTCCTGCAACCTTCGGTGCCCTGAATGCCCCAGTGGATTGAGGGCTTTCTCCAGGCCTACGGGTATGTTGAAAAAGGACTTTTTCCGTGAGACCATCGACCAGATGCATAAGGAGCTGACCTACCTGGTATTTTATTTCCAGGGAGAGCCCTACCTGAACCCCGACTTCCTGGATATGGTGCAGTATGCCACTCAAAAGAAGATATACACCGCTACCTCCACCAATGCTCACTACCTCAATGACAAAAATGCCAAACGGACAGTGGAAAGCGGACTGGACCGCCTGATTATTTCTATTGATGGCACTACCCAGGAGACCTACCAGCAATACAGGGTGGGCGGAAAACTGGATAAAGTACTGGAAGGCGCAGCCAACATTGTAAAATGGAAAAAGGAGCTGCGCAGCAAAACGCCTTTTATTATTTTCCAGTTCCTGGTCGTCCGGCACAACGAACACCAGATAGATGAAGTACACAGGCTGGCCAAAGAAATAGGCGTTGACCAGGTGCGGCTGAAAACAGCGCAGGTCTATGATTATGAAAATGATCCCAACCAGTTGATCCCAACCATAGAAAAATACAGCCGCTACAAGAAGGATAAAACGGGCAAAATGGCCTTCAAAGGCAATAATGCCAACCATTGCTGGCGCCTGTGGCACGATCCTGTCATCACTTGGGATGGTTCAGTGGTGCCCTGTTGCTTTGACAAGGATGCCCAACATAAACTGGGTGATCTAAGCCAGCAAAGTTTCAGGGAGCTATGGCACAATAAAGACTATCGCCATTTCCGCAGCCAGGTGCTGCAAAGCCGTAAGAATATTGATATTTGTGCTAATTGTTCCGAAGGCGTAAAGGTGTGGGGTTAAGATAGTTTCAAAGCAAGTATTACATCATTGTTACATAATTATTTAATTCGTATCATTACTTGTGGGTATTGAAAAAGACATACACCAGGATAAGTTTTCCAGCGCCCGTCATAAGGCGCTGATCAACCTGTTGTACACCTACGGCTGGGCCATTGAAAAGATCAAGGAAAACCTGGCCCGCTTTGATGTTACCCACCAGCAGTTCAACATTCTGCGCATATTGAGGGGCAGCCATCCCACACCATTATCTACCCTGCAGATCCGTGAGCGCATGCTGGATAAAATGAGTGATACCAGCCGTATTGTGGACCGCCTGGTAGCCAAGGAGCTTGTGAAAAAAACAACCTGCAGTGCCGATAAGCGCCTGGTAGATGTGGTGATCACGGAAAAAGGACAGAAGCTTTTGAAAAGGGTGGATGCCGAGACAGACAATATTTCAAATATCATGGGCAACCTGTCGGAAAAGGATGCCGAACTGCTTACTTCAATTTTAGACAGACTCCGTGGCTCCGAAGAATAAAAATCCAAATTTTTGTTGATTCTATTGGGTTTGAGTGGGCTAATTCCTGCTTTTTAACTGTGGTTTCATTAAGCAGGTTGCCGATCAATTTAGTGCTGTGGACTATGATACTTCTATTTTAATCTTTCTTTGGGGGTAGTTGCTTTAAATTTTTATACTTTTCAACTGTCATAACCAACATAATGAAGAACCTTATAGCCACCACCACCCTTTTACTAGCCATTTTATATTCTTTTGGGCAAGCTCAACCACCAAAGTATGAGTTTCGCGGCGTGTGGATAGCCACGGTTGATAATATCGACTGGCCCCGGAAGGGACAGTATGATGTGGAAAGCCAGAAAGCAGATTTTATTCGCCAGCTGGATATGCATGTGCGCAATGGCATGAATGCCGTTATTGTGCAGGTGCGCCCGGCAACCGATGCTTTCTATCCTTCTCCTTATGAGCCATGGAGCCAGTGGCTTACCGGCGTGCAGGGCAAACCTCCTGTACCTTTTTATGATCCGCTACAGTTCATGATCGAGGAATCGCATAAACGCGGGCTGGAGTTTCATGCATGGCTGAATCCCTACAGGGCTAATTTTTCTATTGGTAAGGCTTCTATAGCTCCTGCACATATTACTCGGCTGCACCCCGAGTGGTTCCTAAATTATGGTGGTACCACCTATTTTGACCCGGGTAATAAAGAAGGACAGCAATGGGTAGAGAATGTGATCAGGGATATCGTTTCACGTTATGATATTGATGCTGTTCACATGGATGACTATTTCTATCCATACCGCATTGCAGGCAGGGAATTCCCCGATGCGGCTTCCTATGCTAAAGATCCAAGGGGGTTGAATAAGGAAGACTGGAGAAGAAGCAATGTAGATACCATCATCAGTAAACTGGCCTTTATAATTAAGGATACCAAGCCGTGGGTAAAGTTTGGGATTTCACCTTTTGGTGTTTGGCGCAACCAGGATAAGGATACGATGGGTAGCCCTACCAAGGCTGGCCAAACCAATTACGATGACCTGTATGCAGATATTTTGTTGTGGCTGCAGAAGGGATGGATAGACTATGTGGCCCCTCAGTTGTATTGGGAAATGGGTCATAAGCTGGTAGCCTATGAAACCCTGATTGACTGGTGGAGCAAGCATACCTATGGCCGCCATATGTACATTGGCCAGGGTATTTACAGGGCGCTTGAGAAAAGTCCTTCCAGCCGTGCCTGGAAGAATCCCGAAGAATTACCTAACCAGATTAAATTATTAAGAACCTATCCTACCATTCAGGGTAGCGCGTATTTCAGCAGCACTACTTTCCAGTCCAATCCAAATGGCTGGGCAGACAGTTTGCGAAATAATTATTACAGCACACCTGCACTGATACCACCTATGGAATGGCTGCCGGCCAATCCAAACAAGGGTATTGCCACTTTGCCTGGCATTAAGCCATCAGCAACAGAAATTCCCATGGATATCAAAAAACCTGCAAAGGGAAAGCCTTAAATAAACTATTAAAGAGTTGAATATTCATAAAGGCCTGTCATGCATGACAGGCCTTTATTTTTTAAGCTGTTGAAAGTAGCAGTTAAATAGATCAATATCAATGCGGGCAACTTTGGCCGCTATCCTTTTTGGCCTCATTCAAACATTTAAAGGGCGAGTTACCCCTGCAAAATAATTACTCCGATTTACTTTGTAATACAAAGTGTACCTGTTAGCTTTGTATTACAAAGTGCTTTTAAGCCGTAGGCTTATTGTCATCAAAAAATAGAAATATGCTTACACAAAACAAAAGATTGGCTGGCATTGTACTAACAGTAGCCATCCTGTTACTCATACCCTTCATAGCCATGCAATTCACCAATGAAGTCAATTGGTCGGTTTCTGATTTTATGGTGGCAGGTGTGCTATTACTTGGTACAGGTCTTTTATGTGAACTGGTTATAAGAAAGGTAAAGAACACCCGTTACAGGCTTATCATATGTGCCGTTATTTTGCTGGCGCTTCTGCTCATCTGGATAGAATTGGCAGTTGGCATATTTGGAACTCCATTCGCCGGCTCATAAATTATTACACATGAAAGTACAAGCTCGAATTCCACTTATAGTTGGTTGGACCTTAGGAACCATAGTAGCAATTATTGGTGTATTGAATTTGTTTTTTGTGCACCCTGTTCCGGGAATTGTATTCATTCTTCTTTCCCTGCTTTACTTTCCCCCGGCAGACGTATTTTTCAATAGGTGTTTTGGCAGACCTGTTCCCAACATATGTAAGATCATTTTGTTCATAGTTATTACCTGGTTCACTTTAGGGGTCAGCGACCTGGGAGATATGATCGATTGATTGATCAAGTATAGATTATCTAAATTCCAGTCATTAATATTCATTTGTAATAACTCGCAGGCCATCATAAATGACCATTAAACCTATGGTAATGTTAATATCCCCACAATAAGCAGGCGTTGATTTTCTATCTCTCTTTAAGATAGACACACTCTATGAGTGTATAATTAAAATCAATTTCATCAATAAGCTTTTCTCCCGACATTTGCCCCTCGAAAAAAAGTACTATGAATATGAAGAATGTAGTTTTATCTCTTGGGTCTGCCTTCCCTGATTTTAATAAAAAGGCTGTAGTATCTATTGAAAAAGGAAAAGAGTTTTATGACCTCTCGTTTGAAGAGATCAAAAAAAGTGGCAAGTGGATGGTGATGTTCTGGTGGCCAAAAGATTTCACTTTTGTATGCCCGACAGAGATTGCAGAATTCAACAATCATTTCCAGGACTTTGAAGATCGTGATACAGTGTTGGTAGGTGCTTCTACAGACAGCGAGTTTGTTCATGCTGCATGGAGAAGAGATCATGAAGACCTGCGCAACCTGAAATTCCCTATGCTTGCTGATACCAGCAAGTCATTGGCCAGTGAACTCGGTATCCTGGAAACTGAAGAAAAGATCGCATACAGGGCAACCTTCATTGTAGACCCACAGGGAATCATTCGCTGGGTGTCTTTGTATGACCTGAATGTGGGTCGTAATGTAAAAGAAGTTTTGCGCGTACTGGATGCCTTGCAAACGGACGAATTATGTCCCTGTAACTGGCAGAAAGGTGAAGCTACCCTGGTAGCTTAATACTAACGTCATTGCGTAAACGGGAAGTTTGGCTTCCATCCTGCGCAATGACGTTCTTTTTTAACCACAATCAAAGAGATAATATGTTTGGAATAGCTTCAACAACAGATAATGCCCTGGCTTTATTAACAGAGATCGGCTTAACTGAAGCAAACAATACCACCCAACTGCGTCTTTTGGCACAAACGGATTCCAGGTATTTGAAAGACCTGAAGATCAACGTGACCAATGCGCTGAATGCGGAGACCCTTAACAAAAAAGAAGTGTACTTGCTGGCTTATGCCGTGGCAGTAAATGAAAAGAATGAAGTATTGCAAAAAGCCTTTACGGATTTTGCAGTGAAGGAAGGCGCATCTGAAAAAGAACTGGCAGAAGTAGTTAGCTGCACCAGCCTACTCAATGCCAATAACGTGTACTATCGCTTCCGTCATTTCATGCACGATGAGTTTTACAATAATGCGCAGGCGGGTATCCGCATGAGCATTATGGCTAATCCTGTTTTGGGTAAGGAATTCTTCGAGCTGGTGAGCCTTGCAGTGAGCGCACTGAATGGCTGTGAGCTTTGTGTAACCTCTCATGAAAAAACCCTGGTGGGTCATGGCTCATCTAAGCAAAGGATCCACGATGCCATACGGCTGACCGCAGTGATGAAAAGCCTTTCCGTATTATTATAATGCTATAAAGAAAGGTCTGCATATAGACTATGCTATAACTGTTAAAAGCTATAAAGTTTGCGCTTTATAGCTTTTTTTATGACTGGTCACACTTAGTATCTTTGACCCCTCATTGAAAGCAATGGGATAACCATCTTATATAACTATAAACTGATCATATGCCAGGATTCGAATTGTGGAGTGACGCGGAAAGAAAAGAAGTGAATGATGTTTTGGAAACAGGAATATTAATGCGCTATGGTTTTGATGGCCCGCGCAAAGGAGTGTGGAAGGCAAAGGAATTGGAAGCCGCCCTCTGCTCAAGGTTTGGCAGCAGGTACGCTCAATTATTATCAAGTGGAACCGCTGCATTAACCACCGCCCTGGCGGCCCTGGGTGTTGGTTCGGGTGATGAAGTGATCATGCCTGCCTTCACTTTTGTTGCTTCCTTTGAAGCAGTACTAAGTGTGGGAGCTATTCCGGTATTGGTTGATATAGATGAGACGTTAACCATGAGTCCCGATTCGGTTCGTCATGCCATTACCCCTGCCACTAAATGTATTATGCCTGTACATATGTGCGGCAGCATGGCTGACCTGGGTGCACTACAGGAAATTTGTAAGGAATATAACCTCTTGTTGCTGGAGGATGCCTGCCAGAGTATTGGTGGCACCTACAAGGGCAAAAGCCTGGGCACAATTGGAGATGCAGGCACTTTTTCCTTTGACTTTGTCAAAACAATGACCTGTGGTGAAGGGGGTGTAGTGCTTACCAATAATGAAGAAGTGTACAACAACTGTGATGGGTATACCGATCACGGGCATGACCATAAAGGCGTGGACCGTGGTGCGGATCTTCATCCTTTTCTTGGCTACAATTTCCGTATTTCCGAGTTACATGCAGCTGTTGGACTGGCACAGGTGAGAAGGGTAGACGAGTTCCTGGCTATACAGAAAAGAAACCATGCAATATTGAAAGACATCCTTTCACAAGTACCTGAAATTTCTTTTCGCCAGGTTCCTGACCCTGCTGGTGATAGCTGCACATTTATCAGCTGGTTCCTGCCCGCTGAAGAATTGACCCGCGCTGTTGTTGATGAATTGAAAAGCCGGGGCATCCTGGGTGGTAATTTTTACTGGTACGATAACAACTGGCACTATATCCGCAAATGGGACCACCTGAAAAAAGCCACAGCGCTCAACCGCCTGCATAAAGAACAGGTGGCAGCACTGGAACATTTGGCAGTTAAGGATTTTTCCCTGAGTGATGCGGTTATGAGCCGTTGCATTTCTACATCCATAAGTCTTTTATGGACAGAAGAACAGGTGAAGGAAAAAGGAGAAAAGATACTGGAGGCGGTTAAGGAAGCTTTGAAGAAGAATCTGAAAAAAGCCTGATAACTGGTTTCAATTATCATTTAAAGGATAAAAGCTGTAGCGATACAGCTTTTTTATTGTCTGCCTGTAAACCGGGTATTGGGTTTTCTTTCCAGCTGATCTACATATTCTTTGGAGCCCAACCTGAAATAAAGAGGCATAGCAGTTATTTTTTGAACCTGTAATTCCTTTTTACAAAAGAAAGAGAGATGGTTTGTGTAGAAATTTGGGGGCAATACCTTTAATGATATTTTTTTGTCACACGAATCCATATATCCGCTGAAAACCGCCTGGGAAGCGGATTTGCCGGATTTTAACACCGCAAGCGCCAATAAAATAAATGCTATCCGGGCCATGGATTGTTATTTGCAGTAAATTTACGGCTTGATTTTTGTGAACCCGGCAAATTTTTTTGCCACAGACGAAACTGATAATGAGCATTAGCCAAAGTTTACAACAGAAACTCCTACAAAAGTTATCTCCCCAGCAGATTCAGTTAATGAAACTGCTGCAGGTACCTACCGCTATACTGGACGAAAGGATCAAAGAAGAATTGGAAGAGAATCCTGCTCTTGAATTATCTGATGATGCCCATGACGATAGTTTTGAAGATTCCCAGGACGAATTCAAAGAGTCGCCGGAAGAGGAATATGAAGAGTCATCCAACGAGGAACAGTATGAGAATATTGACATTTCTGATTATGTGCACGAAGGGGATGATGATATAGCGGATTATAAGCTGAGAGACGACAACTACGGCGAACAGGAAGAAAAAACTACGATGCCGTATAAGGTAGAGACCAGTTTTTACGAGGTGCTTGAGGCACAATTAGGCATGCTTAATCTGGATGAAAGAGAATTCCGCATCACAGAGCAGATCATTGGAAGTATTGATGAAGATGGATACCTAAGAAGGGAAACATCGGCCATCGTGGATGACCTTGCTTTCCGCCAGAATATTGTGACCTCTGACCAGGAAGTGGAAGGCCTGATAAAACGCATACAGCAGTTCGATCCCCCCGGTGTTGGCGCCCGCAACCTGCAGGAATGCCTCTTACTCCAGTTAATAAGGCAAAAGGCGGAGGGAAAAGATGTGGATGTGGCTATCATGGCTGTGACCCGCTATTTTGATGAGTTCACCAAGAAGCATTATGAAAAGATCCAGCGTGGATTGAACCTGAGCGATGAGGAATTAAAGGAAGTAATGGTTCAGATCACCAGGCTTAACCCCAAGCCGGGAGGCAATATGGGGGAAATGAACAAGGCGGAGAACTATGTGGTTCCTGATTTCTTTATTACCAATGCGGGTAATAAGCTTGAACTGACCCTGAATTCAAAGAACGCCCCGGAGCTCCGCATCAGCGAGGGCTACCGCGACATGCTGAAAGAATATGACCGAGGTGCCAAAAAGGACCGCCGTCAAAAAGAAGCTGTTCTTTTCATCAAGCAAAAAATAGATGCAGCCAAATGGTTCATCGATGCCATCAAGCAGCGCCAGCATACGCTGATCAGCACCATGACCGCTATCATGAACCACCAGCATGAGTTTTTCCTGACAGGTGACGAGACCACCCTGAAGCCAATGATCCTAAAAGATATTGCAGAAAGGACGGGGCTTGATATTTCAACAGTTAGCCGCGTGGCCAATAGCAAATTTGTACAGACTGAATTTGGTACCTACAGGCTGAAATTCTTCTTCAGTGAGTCGTTGACAACAGATACGGGAGAAGAGGTTTCTACCCGCGAGGTGAAAAAAATATTGAGCGACCTGATAGAAGGGGAGCATAAAAAGAAGCCCCTGAGCGATGAAAGGTTGACAGAGATGTTGCAGGAAAAAGGTTATAACATCGCCCGCCGGACAGTGGCCAAATACCGGGAGCAGTTGAATATTCCCGTTGCCAGGTTGCGGAAGGAACTTTGATCATGGTCAATTGAATAGGAATTGAGTCGGCGAACGGGCTTTTAAAGGATTTCTTAAATAAGGAAAGGGCGTTCCTCCTTCCCGTATGTTTGCACAATGATGGTTACCGAAGCTAACGGAAACAATAGTTCCTTTCACCCCGTATTAAAGATTGCTGCCAAAGTAGTTTCCTATATTTTCCATCCATTATTTATCCCTGTTTATATAGGGTATTTCTTTATTTATGTCCTCAGGGTCTTCCCACAATTCACGGAATGGGATAAGACCAAGCTCCTGATCTCATTTTCGGTAAACTATATGGTGCTTCCACTGGTAACCATATTATTGACCAAGGGGCTGGGTTTTATTAGCTCCATTTATTTGAAGACCCAGAAGGATAGGATCATTCCGTATGTGGCTACCGGGGTTTTTTATTTCTGGATCTGGTATGTATTCAGGACCCAGTCCTTTCCAAGGGAAGTGGTCATGTTCAGCCTTGCGGTTTTCCTGGCCTCCAGCCTTGGACTGATAGTGAATAGCTATATGAAAGTGAGCATGCACGCTATTTCTGTGGGCGTGGTCAGTACGCTGTTTATTTTGATGGGTTTTCTTTCGGGCGATAATTTCGGTCCTTATATATCTATAGCTTTATTGTTGTCAGGCCTGGTTTGCACTGCCCGAATGATCAATAATGAGCATATACCTATTGAAGTGTATGTTGGCTTGTTCCTGGGCATCCTGGCCCAGTTGGTGGCCTATTTATTCAGCTAATTCCAAAGTATTCCAACACAGTATTATTTCTGGAAAGAAATCGATTGCTCCCATTCCTTGATCTGCAAACATTGTAAATGCATTGTTTGAGCATAAGAAAGATGATACAGTAAAAGTTCCGGTACTTTCTAACAGGGCTCATTGACCTATATAAAAGAAAAAGCCCAACCATAGGGTACGGTTGGGGCTTTTATCATCCATCCTTGTTTGCGTCCAAATCAGCCATTTAGTACAGTGGATCCGTGCAGATACTTCTGAGATGGGTGATAGATGAACAAGGTAGTTCCGTTTTTGATCGTGTTGATCACTTCAGAGGCAATTTGTTGGGGAACAGCAGGGCATCCCCAGCTTCTTCCCATGTAACCACCACCAGTGCGTTGATCGCCAATATATGGAGCGCCATGAACCACAACGGCCCTGGCTTCTGCTTTATCATTGAAGCCTTTTTCCAGTCCTTCCAGCCTTAAAGAAAGGCCATGCTTACCGAAATAGGTATTCTTTGTCAAATAAAATCCCAGGCTACTTTGCAGCGACTCGGGCCTGTTGGAAAAGCGTTCGGCATATTCCAGTCCGGAGTTCCTGCCATGTGCCACATAGGTATGGATAAGAACTTTAAGATTCTTCACATCGATCACATACATGCGCTTTTGGTCAGAAGGCTGGCTAAAGTCGCATACCGTTAAGATGTCAGGGTTCTCCACTTCGCCTTTCTCTTCCAGCTTTTGCTGCCCTTCATAGGCATAAAGCAAGGCTTCTTTGGTCAGGCCAAGGCGGTCAAGGTTTAAACTATCGTAAATGGATGAGGCAACAGCTTCTGCAGATAAGGCAGTAGAAATTGCTGTGCGTTCCGGGCGAAAAGATGTAGCCTTTAAATTCTTATTGCTATCCGCTTTTACTACGGGAAGTAGCAAAAAGGTGGCAAGCAGGCATAACATGGATAATGGCAAATAAAACTTTCTCACTCTCCTGGGTTTTTCGTGGTTATTGGAACGCCACTGTGTGTGAAACTATTATGTAACTATCACACTTGCAAGCGATTCCTAAGAATATTTTAAGAATTGGGTACTTTTCTTCGGATGCGGATAAAAGTACTAAGAGTTTTTACGAGAAAATCATTTCACCCTGTTAATATCCCTTTTCTTAACAATGAATTCAGAAGAATAAATGCGGAGCAAAAGAATGAACATGGAGATCAGTAAGGGACCGAAAATCAACCCTATAAATCCAAATAACTGAACGCCAACCAGTACCCCAAAAATCGTGATGAGGGGATGAATATTTCCCAGCCATTTGTTCAGCAAGAACCGGAACAGGTTGTCCACCAGGCCTACAAGTCCAAACCCCCAGATGCCCATGGCGATGCCCCTGCCTGTTTGTCCCTGGGCAAAAAGCATGACGGTCAGGGGCACATAGATGAGGGCAGCACCTACCACCGGCATCATCGCGGCGATGCTGGTAGCCGCAAACCAGAGGAAGGGTTCATTGATGCCTATGATCAGGTATCCGATCAGCGCCACTATGCCCTGTATCAATGCTATCAAAGGAATACCTATGGCATTGGAGACCACCATTACTTTCACTTCAGCGCCTATACGCTCCACGTTATCATCAGTCAATGGAATGTACTCGTACAGGGATTTTTCCATTCTTCTGCCATTCACCAGCATAAAATAGAGTATAAAGTACATGCTGGCTATCAGCATCAGGGTATTCAGCGTAACACCAAGAGCTTTGGGCAGCAGTTCAGTGATGTAGGTACCTATTTTATTAATGGCATTAGGGTTAATGATCTCGTACCCGATCTTTTTACTGATCTGGTCAGCCGCCCTTTTCAGGGAGTTCAGGGTTTCGCTGGAGTGCATGACTACGTAACTGACCTTGGAATAAAGGATATTACCCAGCAATCCCGTTGGCAGTAATATAACAAAGAAGGAAAGGAGCATCAGTACCCAGGCTGCACTGCCATAGCCCCATCCCTTTACTTCCGTGAGGAAGAACATTCTTTCCCGCATCAATACATAAAAGGTTACTGCTCCCAAAAATGCCGGCAGAAAAAACCATAGCTGGTTGAACAGGACAATGCCCAGGAAAATAATAAATGCAATAAAAAGTATCTGCCGCAGCAGGTTGCTATCTATGGTGTTCCTGATCATATACTTTATGTAAATGAAATTACTAAAGGATGAGCAGAAAAATGAAATGGGTGTTTTAGTGTTAGCGAGGTCGGTTATCCCGTTGATGAAATGGTGTATCAGGCCAGTTGAAGATGTAAGGCGGATACTAAAGAAACCAGCTAGCCTTTTTCAAAAGATTCGGGGGGAAATGCTACTTTTTTAAAAAACATGAGTTCAACTATAATTCCAGCCATTTGTCAAGATAAGATTTTCAATATTGAATACCTGGCTTAGAATATCCATAAGCTCCGGGCAGGACAGACTGGAGATTTACTGTTTGGCCCGCCCGGAATGTATCCTCATGTTACAGTTTGTAATTATGGCCTGTCCACTATGTAATTCAATTCTGTTACCCCGGAAGTAAATTGGCGGGTAGTCAATAGTTGTAGTTTTATTTTTTCCCTGGTGCCTTCAAACAAAGGAATGCCCTGGCCCAGGATAATGGGATTAACAAATAGCCAGTAGCCATCAATCAGGTTCAGTTGCATAAGTGAATGTGTTGCTGTGGGGCTACCAAAAAGCAGGATTTCACTGCCTTCCTGTTGTTTGATTTCATTTATTTTGACCGAAAGGTTGTCACTGATAACTGTGGTGTTATTCAAATCAGCTTCTTTCAACGTTTTAGATAAAACTAGCTTGTGTACCTGGTTATACCATTTTGAATGTTCAATATCATGCTTGCTCGCATCCGGTTCAGATCCTGCCGCAGGCCAGTAACTATCCATCATCTGGAAAGTTACACGTCCATATAATGCAGTGTCGCCTTCGCCTATCCGCTTTCCGACATGATCGAAAATTTCTTCATCAACTTTAATCCAGTCCATTTCTCCATTCGGTCCTGCTACAAATCCGTCAAGAGATATGTGCATAAATGAAATTATTTTTCTCATTGGTTCTGTTTTTAATCCTGTGTATTGTTTAATCCTATCTTATTACAATAACCATAAATGACTTGTTGATGTGCTATTGAGCAAAGCCAGATTAACAAAAATTCTCAGCAAAATAGAAATAAAAACTTGAACTTATTCTTCTGCCCATATTTAGTAAGGCTAGTGGTGTTAATTCCTGAAAAAAAGTTACTTAAGTACCTGGCACAATAAATTTGGCTAAAACCTTCTGAAGAATGGAAAGTAGTGTCTTTTTACACCATTTTTGAAAAACATAATCCATATAAGATAAAGAAATGCTATAGTTATAAGCATATATCTTAGCTATTCTGGAATATGTAAATCCTCATCTTCCTTCTTGTTAATATGATTACTCATGCTGTATTACTCACCGGGAAATTGCGTGAATTGAACATGCGGGAAAAGATTTTAATCAGGGGATCTTTTTTGTTCTGAATGGTAAATTTAGTAACCGCTGAAATCTTATTCGTATGTCCATTCACATACGGTCAATGTAGATTTTGAATAATCTATCCATAGAATCAAGAAATAATAGATAAAAATCCAGTTTTCAGGTTCTCTTAACCGCACATCATTTTTATCATACCAATCCTTGCTTATTAAGAAAAGTGAATCAGGATTAGCGCTATCAAACTTTGCCAAAAACCGGCTTTTCACCTTGATAAAATTCTCCTTATCATTATCACCCCAATTATCCTCATCCTCAAAGTTCTTTAGGAAACTTAGGAGTTGATGCTTTGTCAGCTTTTTGAAATCATGTGCTGAAATCTTTGTCGTATTAAATGCTTGTCTTAAAAAAGGTTTTCCAGGATTTTGTTTTACGGTTTCTCTTAAACTATCGGAAGTAAGAGAACTATTGTGAATAAACTGGTCAACCATTAGTTCTTCAGTTAAATTGTTTTGCTTGTCAAAACTAAATTCAGTAATGCAAAACCCCTGGTATTCATTATCCCAACTTTCTTGTCTTATAAATTGAAAACCCCTCATACAAATTGAACTGCTAATTTAATCAAGGGATATAGAGAATATAAATTCCTTAATTACGGCTAGTAAATAAAGAAAACAATTTAATATAAGCTTGCTGCATTAAATGCAAAATGGATTGTTTATTTAGGATTAAAGCAGGGAAGCATGGTTTGTAACACCAGGTTCTTTTTACAATGCATATAAAGACTATGAGTGAGGACTGAGAGTTTCAATGCGGTTATTCATTACATCAATCAATCCTGTCATTAAAATAGTAACCCTCTTTTCAAATCCTCTTCTATCCTCCCAATCCCGGTTCTACACCATCACCTTCTTCCACCTTCCTTTCTTGAACAACAATACCGCCGTAACAGTAATAAGGGTTTCCGCAACCGGTATGGCAATGAACACACCTGTCGGTCCCAGCTTAAAATATTTAGCCAGCAGGTAGGCCAGTGGAATCTGGAACAGCCAGAAACAAAAAACGTTGATCAGGGTTGGTGTCCTGGTATCGCCGGCACCATTAAAAGCATTGATCATCACCATGCCCACACCATAAAAAATATAGCCTGTGCTGATGATGCGCAATGCCCTGGTAGCTATTACTGCTACTTCAGGTTGAAGGGCAAATAAGGAAACGATCGGTTCGGCAGCAAACAAAAAGAGCAACGACACCATGCCCATAAAAGCAGCATTATATTTCGCGGTCTTGATCACTGCTTTTTCTGCACGCTCCGGATCGCGGGCACCCAGGTTTTGGCCAACTAAGGTAGCCGCAGCATTACTGGCTCCCCAGGCAGGCAATAAAAAGAACATGATGATGCGTAAAGCCGTCTGGTAACCTGCCGAAGCTGCACTGTGTCCTGTTTCAGCCACCAGTTCTGCCAGGAAGATCCAGCTGCAGGAGGCAATGATGAATTGCAGGGTAGCAGGCCAGGCTATTTTCACTACCGATTTGATCACACCCCATTCCGCTTTGATGGCACGGCGTGAAAGCTTTACCACGCTGGAACCATTAAAAAGATGGTAGAGCTGGTAACAAACGCCCGTGCTCCTTCCAATAGTTGTGGCCAGCGCCGCACCATTCAGCCCAAATGCAGGAATGGGCCCAAGCCCGTTGATCAGCAATGGACAAAGGATGATATTGCAGATATTGGCCAGCCACAGGCTTTTCATGGCTATGGAAGCATCACCCGCACCGCGGAAGGTCCCATTGATCAAAAACAGGAGCATGATGATCACGCTGCTCCCCATCATGATCCTGGTATAATGAACACCCATTTTCATGGTCATATCCTCTGCACCCATCAGTCGGAGTATATCACCTGCGTAGATCATTCCGAAAGCACTGATGATAATTATGACCGTAATGGCTACGAGCAATGCCTGCATGGCTGCCCTGGCTGCGCCTTCGGGATTTTTCTCACCTATCCTGCGCGCTACTATGGCCGTTGCAGCCATACTCATGCCTACTGCGATGGAGTAGATGATGGTGAGCACAGATTCGGTGAGCCCCACGGTGGACACTGCATGTTTGCCCAGCTTACTGACAAAGAAAAGATCAACCAGCGCAAAGACACTTTCCATGGCCATTTCCAAAATCATGGGAATGGACAGGAGTAAGATCGCCTTACGAAGGCTTCCCTTGGTGTAATCCTGCTGCTCTCCTTTCAGGGCGCTTACAGTTAGGCTATAAAGACGTGATAATGTATTGGTTGACCTGGTTGGCATGGCTGCAGAGAAGTTTATAAATAATAATAATCAGGAAGTCAAATGCTTCCACAAACAATAAGCGGCGGAACTGATCAGAACTTCATATGCGGCCTTTAAGAAGACTCAAAACTATTATTTCTTTTTTAAAACCTCCAGGTATTGATCAATATATTGATCAAGGTATTTGCGCCTGTACTGCATAATGAACCGGGGATGTGGTACAATATCAATGGTTTTGAACCATTTGTGCTTTTCATTCAACGCTGACAGGTACTTGTAATTTTTTTCGCCACCAATGCAGATCACTCTATCCCTGTTTACTTTATAAGCTAAAAGCCTTTCCATATTACCAGTAATGAAAGGTTGGACGGTTTGCATTAATTCCCTGTCATCATAATAGTTGATGTTCTTCCCGCCTTTCACAAACCCCAGCGGGCAAACAGAACCTATAAAGAAATGCGCATAGAATGCTTTCGCACCACCAAAAGCATTGATCACATAATAGATGAACTCGGCGGATAATTCCGATCCTTTTTTAAAAGGATGTTCTATCCCGCAAAATTCATCCAGTTGTTTGGCAGCCGTAAAGTTCACGCCTGTAATGCCTGCGCCAAACCTGCCTGGGTTTATCCCTAATAACAGTATTCTTTCCTTGCTGTCATCATAGAACTTATTGCAAAAGCTTTCTACTACAGCAATCACTTCCGGATTTTGTTGCGGGTAAAGCCATTCTACCTTGTTAGGAAGTTTTGGTGGTGGTTGTAATTCTTTATAATAATTTAACAGGTGCCGTGCCCAGGTATTGTGGTCATTCATTGCTTCAAAGGTTTCATGCTCATCAGTATTTCCGCTGGCAAGAAGATTGACTGCAAAACTATAGAAGGATCGAAGAATTGCTTTTATAAAAAAGCCTATCAAACCAAGCTGAATGGAGATGAACACTTATCCGGGCCAGCCTTTCCCATTGGGTGCAACATGGGATGGCGACGGGGTCAACTTTGCTTTATATGCGGAAAATGCGAAAATTGTCGAATTATGTTTATATAATTCTACAGATGCAGAGGTGGAAACACATCGCATACGCCTGCGCGAAAGGACTAACCATGTATGGCATATCTACATTCCCGAAATGGCCCCGGGGCAGTTGTATGGTTACAGGGTGCAGGGGCCTTATAGCCCTGAAAACGGGCATCGCTTCAATTCCAATAAGCTCCTGATCGACCCTTATGCAAAAGCAATTTCAGGAACCATTAAATGGCATGATGCCCTGTTTGGATATGAAGTGGGAAATCCTGGTGAAGACCTGAGTTATAGTGAACTGGACAGCGCTGCTTTTGTTCCAAAGTCCATTGTCATCAATCCCAAATTTGATTGGGAAGGAGATACACAATTAAAACTTCCCCACTATAAAGCCATCATTTACGAAACGCATGTAAAAGGGTTTACTATTCAACATCCTGAAATACCAGAACAACTTCGCGGCACTTATGCGGGTATGGCGCATCCTGTGACGATTAAGTATTTAAAAGAGCTTGGCATCAATGCCATTGAACTGATGCCGGTGCATCATTTTATTACGGACAGGCACCTGGAGGAAAGACAACTGACCAATTACTGGGGTTATAATACCATTGGATATTTTGCCCCTGATGTGCGCTTTTATTCGGGTGATGGTGCCACCGGCGGCCAGGTGAACGAATTCAAGAAAATGGTAAAGGCCCTGCACAGGGCTGGCATTGAAGTGATCCTTGACGTGGTATATAATCACACGGGTGAAGGCAACCATTTGGGTCCTACTGTTTCATTCCGCGGCATTGATAATTCTTGTTACTACAGGCTAATGGATAACAGGCGCTTTTACAAGGATTATACGGGCACGGGTAATACAATGAACGCACAGCTACCAAGTGTGCTCCGCCTTATTATGGATAGCCTGAGGTATTGGATACTGGAGATGCACGTGGATGGCTTCCGCTTTGACCTGGCTTCAACTCTTGCCAGGGAATTGCATGACGTGGACCGCCTGGGTTCCTTTTTTGATATCATTCACCAGGATCCTGTTATCTCGCAGGTCAAGCTGATAGCTGAGCCCTGGGATATTGGAGAGGGAGGATACCAGGTTGGCAAGTTCCCGCCGGGTTGGGGAGAATGGAACGGTAATTACCGCGATTGTATGCGCGACTATTGGAGAGGGGCGGACAGCATGCTCTCAGAATTTGCAGAACGTTTTACAGGGAGTTCAGATTTGTATAAGGCTGATTTCCGCAGGTCTTCAGCCAGCATCAATTTTATCACCGCACACGATGGCTTCACCCTGCATGACCTGGTTTCTTACAACGAAAAGCACAACGAGGCCAACGGTGAGGACAACAGGGATGGAGAAAATCATAACCGCTCCTGGAACTGTGGTGTGGAAGGCCCTACCGATGATGAAGCGATCATACAACTGCGCAAAAAACAGGTAAGGAATTTTCTTACCACCTTATTCCTTTCACAGGGCGTGCCCATGCTGGTAGCAGGTGATGAAATGGGCCGCACCCAAAAGGGAAACAACAATGCCTATTGCCAGGATAATGAAATTTCCTGGATCAACTGGAAGGACCGTGATACTGACCTTGTCCTGTTCACCCGCCGGTTGATCCATTTTTATAAACGCCATCCTTCGTTTACCCGTAAGCGTTGGTTCAAAGGCATACCTGTTAATGAATCCAACCTGCCAGACATTGCCTGGTTCTTGCCGGAAGGCATTCCCATGTCTGAAGAGAACTGGAAGCTTGACTTCGCCAAATCTTTGGGGGTGTACATGAATGGACTGGCACTTCGGATGAAAGGAGAAAAAGGAGAGGAGATCATGGATGACAGCTTTTACATCATTTTTAATGCAGCCCACCATCCCTTAAAGTATAAACTGCCCGCTGAGGAATTTGGCACTACATGGGTACAAATGATCGATACCAATACGGGCCACATAGAAGAACCTACCAATATCTATAAAGCCGGTGAAGAAGTTGAAGTGGCTGACCGTTCCGTGGTCGTATTGATACAACCCTATTCCTGATGATGAACATAGTACAAAACCCAATACCAGGTATAAGATTACAGGAGGGAAAAGCAGGGGTAAATATTTGGGCGCCTCTTGCCAGAGAGGCATTTCTTATTGTCAATAGTTCAAAAAAGATACTGTTGACCCGCACAGGTGAAGGTTATTGGTCTGCCATTGTTAAGGATCTCCGGGAAGGAGATCGCTACCAGTTTCGAATAGATGGAAAGGATTACCCGGACCCGGCTTCCTTATCTCAACCTGGTGGTGTTCATGGGCCTTCCATGGTCATTAATCTTAATAGTTTTCCATGGACTGACGCTGGCTGGAATAACCTTCCCTTGCAGGACTATATCATTTACGAATTACATGTAGGCACGTTTACACCTGGAGGCAAGTTTGAAGACATTGAAGCAAGGCTGGATTACCTGCTTCAACTGGGTATTACAGCCATCGAGATCATGCCGGTAGCACAGTTCCCCGGCCAGCGCAACTGGGGATATGACGGTGCTTATCCTTTTGCTGTGCAGCATTCCTACGGAGGGGCAACAGGATTGCAGCACCTGGTGAATGCCTGCCATGAAAAAGGCCTGGCCGTTATATTGGATGTGGTGTACAATCACCTCGGGCCCGAAGGTTCTTATCTTGGTGCAATAGCCCCTTACTTCACAGATAAATACAAGACCCCATGGGGGCAGGCTGTCAATTTTGATGATGCTTATTGTGATGGTGTGCGGGAGTTCTTCATTGCCAATGCGCTGATGTGGCTGAAAGATTTTCACATCGATGCGCTGCGCCTCGATGCCGTTCATACTATAAAGGACCTAGGCCCTGTATACATCCTGAAAGATATCAGGATGCAGGTGGATGCCTGGATGCAGACCTCTGGCAAAAAACACTACCTGTTGGTTGAGTCAGATCTGAATGATCCCCGCTATATTAACCCCCTATCAAAAGATGGTTATGGTATGGATGCCCAGTGGGTGGATGAATTCCACCATGCGCTGAGGGTAACGGCAACAGGGGAGCATTATGGATACTATTCCGACTTCAATGGCCTTGCCCATCTCTGTAAATCATACAGGGATGCCTATGTGTACGATGGGCAATACTCCGAACATCGGAAAAGAAAATTTGGCGCAAAGGCTATTGATAACCCCGGCCAGCAGTTCATTGTTTTTTCACAGAATCATGACCAGGTAGGTAATAGGATGCTGGGAGAACGCAGCAGCCAGTTGTTAAGTTTCGAAATGCAAAAGCTCGTGGCTGCAGCTGTTATAGTAAGTCCTTATATCCCCTTGTTGTTCATGGGAGAAGAATGGTCGGCTCCTCATCCCTTCCAGTATTTTGTAGACCATTCCGATCCGGAACTGGTAGAGAATGTGCGAAAAGGGCGACAACAGGAATTTGCAGCTTTTTACCCGGAAGGAGAGGCTCCCGACCCGGTATCGGAAGAAATATTCAATGGTTCTACCCTTCAGTGGGATCAGTTGGACAAAGGAAGCCACGCCATCATGTTACACTATTATAAAACGTTGCTACATCTGCGTAAAACACACCCGGTATTGAAAGAATTGAACCGCAGGCATATGCAGGTGGACTGTGATGAAGAAAAGCGCATTGTCAGGCTTTGTCGCTGGCACAAGGATGAATCTATATGGTGCCTGATGAATTTTTCAGACCAGGTTCAAACGGTTGCCACCTCAGGCACTGACCAGTGGTTCACAATTCTCAATTCTGCCGACCCTCAATGGAAGTTAATGCAAAACGCAGCCGGAAAAGAAATGAACACCGGCGCCGCGAATGAATATGTATTACAACCAGAATCTGTTGTTCTGTTGGGAACAAGGCCCTTCACCATTCAATATTGATCTACCATGAACAATCCTGCATCTACATACCGCATCCAGTTCCATACAGCATTTACTTTCGATGACCTGGAGAAAATCCTGCCCTACTTACAGGAACTGGGCATCTCCACCGTTTATGCATCACCGGTATTTACCGCTATGCCTGGCTCTACGCATGGGTATGATGTATTGGACCCCAACACCATTAATCCTGAAATTGGTACAGAAGAAAAACTCCGGGAGATCAGCCAGTTGTTGCAGGAAGAAAATATACGTTGGCTGCAGGATATTGTACCCAACCATATGGCCTATGATACCCGCAATCCCTGGGTATTTGATATCCTTGAAAAAGGAAGGTCTTCTATTTATGCCAACTTCTTTGATGTAGCCTGGACCAGCACGCTTTTCCAGGGCCGGTTAATGGTTCCCTTCCTCGGGCAATCCCTTGAAGAGGTGATCCAAAATAAGGAGTTGAAGCTGGAATACAGGAACAACAGGTTTGTATTGACTTATCATGATACTACTTTCCCTCTGCACCCCCGCTCCTATGGTACACTGTTCAAAGCGGCGGGAGGCGCCCAGGCTTTCCTTATCCTTATCAATGAAATTGAGAACCTGCACAAGAGCGAAGATCCCGGCATCTACAGGCAGCAATGGCATGAGCTGTTGATCCAGGTAGATGGTATCATGCGCAATAAGGTATTAAGAGCGCCGGTGGATAAGCTATTGGCTGAATATAATAGTGACTCTGCCATGCTCATGACGTTGACGGAAGAACAGGTTTACCGTTTATGCGATTGGAAAGAAACAGATGCGCATATCAATTACCGCAGGTTCTTTACCGTCAATGGCCTGATCTGCCTTGACATACAGCACCCTGAAGTTTTCCAGGCACACCACCAGTTAGCAATACAACTGGTTAAAGAGGGCGTCTTCCAGGGATTGCGCATTGACCATGTGGATGGATTGTATGACCCGCTTCAATACCTGGAGCAGCTTCGCCAGGCTCTTGGAAATAATAGCTATATCGTTGTTGAAAAAATACTGGAACCGGGTGAATCACTTCCAGAAGGCTGGCCGGTGCAGGGTACCACAGGCTATGATTTTTTATCTCTGGTGAATAACCTGCTTACGTATAGCAACAACCAGCAAGCCTTTGCCGGCTTTTATGAAGAACTGGCAGGAAAGCAACAGGATATCAAGGAACAGGTATGGGAAAAGAAAAGGCATATACTATACACGCATATGAGCGGTGAGCTGGAAAATCTCTTCCAGTTGCTCTTGAATTCAAACCTGGTGTCCGAGGCTGATTACACCAGGATGCGAACCGAAGATATCAAAACGGCCATGGCGGAATTCCTTGTCCTGGTGCCGGTTTACCGCCTGTATGGCAACCATATGCCTTTTGGTGCCGAAGAAGTTAAAAGCATAGAAAACATATTCCAGCAACTGAGGCAATCACGGGAAGACCTTACGGCAGCCATCAACCTTTTAAAGGAGGTGCTATTAATGCGCCCGGCTCACAGCCAGGAATATGCGAAGAACGCCCTTCATTTTTTCCAGCGTTGCATGCAGTTCACCGGGCCGTTGATGGCAAAGGGGGTGGAAGATACCCTTGTATATACCTATAACAGTTTTATTGGCCATAACGAGGTGGGCGATGCACCCGGCGCTTTCGGAATTTCCGCTCCCCATTTCCATGCTGCCATGATGGAACGCCAGCAACGCTGGCCCTATGCCCTGAATGCCACAGCCACGCACGATAACAAAAGAGGCGAGGATGCCAGGGCCAGGCTTAATGTACTCACAGAGCTCCCGGGTCTGTGGTTTCAAAAAGTAAAAGAATGGCAGGAATTGAATAAAGGACTCAAGCTAAATGGCATTCCCGGTGCCAATATTGAATACCTGGTGTACCAGGTCCTGGTAAGTGCCTACCCAATGAATGGAGAGGATCTTGACAGCTATGGCCTTCGACTGCAGGCCTACATAGAAAAAGCACTCCGGGAAGGAAAAACACATTCCAACTGGGCCTCGCCGATAGAAGCCTATGAATTGCAGGCTAAAAAATTCATTGCTTCTTTACTGGATACCAAATCAGCATTTCACAAAAGCCTGCGCTCCTTGCTGGATATCATCATTGATTTTGGCATTGCTAACTCGATAGTGCAACTGGTTTTGAAATTCACCTGCCCGGGCGTGCCCGATGTGTACCAGGGTTGCGAAGCATGGGACCTGAATCTTGTAGATCCTGATAACCGGCGCCCGGTAGATTACAGGAAAAACAGTGAAATACTATCGGCTATAAGTAGTAAAGAAGAAAAGAAGCATTTTCACCGCGACCTATGGGAAAACAGGCGTCATCCCCAGCTTAAGATATGGTTGACCCATAAACTATTCCAGCTGCGCAAAGCACATCCCAAATTATTTGCTGAAGGGGAATACCAGCCATTGGCAGTGGAAGGTAAATATGCACAGCATGTACTGGCCTTCGCCCGCAGTCACAAGAACCAGTTCTTTATAGTAGTTGTTCCGCTTCACATGGCCAGGATGGCGGCAGAACAAAACACTGTCATTGAAAATATCAACTGGGAAGATACGCAGGTGGTGTTGCCGCCCAATGCAGGTGCAGAATGGGAACATGTGCTGCTGTCTAAAAAAGACAAACATGAAAGAGCCATACAGGTATCGCATTTATTTGCTGATCTGCCCTTTGCCATATTGAAAGGAAGCATTACTTCCAATCCAAGGGGTTCAGGCATCCTGTTGCATATCACCTCGCTGCCTTCCCCATATGGTATCGGTGATCTGGGACCCGAAGCGTATGCTTTTGCAGATCTTTTAAACCGTGCCAACCAGCGCTTCTGGCAGGTATTGCCATTAAATCCAACCGAGGAAGGACAGGGCAACTCTCCTTACAGTTCCGTTTCCAGCAGTGCAGGCAACACCCTTTTGATCAGCCTTGACATGCTGGTAAAAGAGGGACTGTTAAATGAAGATGAAGCCGCAGCCTGCCGGCTGCCTGCTGATAATGCAGTAGATTTTTCAAAAGTGACCAGTGCAAAACAGCAGCTATTTCAATTCGCTTTTGAAAGGTTCAAACAGGGCCAGTTCGCCAACCTTGATAAATCATTCCGGCAGTATGTGAAAAGGGAAAGAGAGTGGCTGGACGATTTTGCCTTATTCATCCTGATCAAGCAAATGAATGGTGGAAAGCCCTGGTATGAATGGAATGCCGATCTCAAATTAAGAGATCCAGGCACCCTGAAGCAGCTGGAGGCGGAAAATAAAAAGGACATAGAAAGGATTCAATGGTTGCAGTTTTTGTTTGACAGGCAATGGAAAGAATTAAAAAGCTATTGCCATAAGCTGGGCATACAATTGATCGGGGACCTTCCCATCTACACCAGTTATGATTCAGTAGATGTATGGGCCCACAGGGATATCTTTCATCTGGATAAGGAAGGTAACCGCCTATCCATGGCTGGTGTTCCTCCTGATGCCTTTAGTGAAGATGGACAGCTATGGGGCATGCCGGTCTACCGTTGGGACGTGCTGAAGAAAAAGAACTACCATTGGTGGATTGCCAGGCTGCATAAGAACATCCAGCTGTTTGACCTGCTGCGCCTTGATCACTTCCGGGCATTCATAGATTACTGGGAAGTGCCTGCCGGCGCAGAAACCGCCCGGAGCGGTCAATGGGTGAAAGGTCCTGGTGCTGATCTTTTTAACGTGATCAAAAAGGCCTTTGGTGACCTTCCCTTTTTAGCGGAAGACCTGGGTGATGTGGATGATACAGTCTTTGCCCTGAGGGACCAGTTTGGGTTGCCGGGCATGAAGGTGCTGCAATTTGCTTTTGGAGGCAACATGCCTCATTCTTTGCATATCCCTCACCAGTACACACCGCATTTCCTGGCATACACCGGTACACACGACAACAATACCATCAAAGGCTGGTGGATGGACGATGCGGGTGGAACCACCAGGAGAGCACTGGAGGAATATACAGGTGTGAAGCAAACTATGGAAAATGTAGCTGACAATTTATGCCGGATGGCCAGTGCATCCGTTGCCAATACGGTCATATTTCCCATACAGGATGTAATGGGATTGGGAGCTGAGGCCCGGATGAATACCCCGGCTACCAATACCGGTAACTGGTCATGGAGGTTGTTACCCGGCCAACCCGGTTTCAATGAAGAGGAAAAATTAAAGCACTGGACCTGGCTGTATAACCGGGAGTAATGGTATCAAAGAAAAATGCCGGCATTGCCGGCATTTCTATTAGCTTAATAACCCTTGTAATTGCCCCCGGGACCATCGTTATGGAAGCTTTTCCTTGGCCTTTCGGCAGCTCCCATGTTCTTTCCGATCTGTTGTTCCTTATTCATTTCCTTCCTGTTCTCCTCTATTCTTGGAATATTTTGATTCCCCTGTGTTCCCCGACTGCTTTCCTGTTGCCCGGAATGGGTTCTATCGTTTGAATTGTTCATAAGCAAGGCATTTCGTTATTATATGGTAAGCAAAAACCATGCTTGAATACTGCTATGTTTAATGGAATAGCTTTATAAATAGACAGTTATAAATTTAAATTAGCACCCATACTTATAGATGAGCTAACGAAAATTCTTTTGGGGCCTGTATTGTTAATTGGTTTGCCGTCTCATTTGTTTTACCCAGGATGTAACTAAGCTAAGGCTTGAGAGCTCATCCGCTAAGTGTTTACCATTAACCTTTCCAAAAGCTTGTTGGTATAGCCAAATAAGCTGTTTGTGTAACATTTTTCTCATTCCTCCCTGCCTGGAATACGTTTGTCCCTGAAACGAAAAACATCCCTCCAGGAACAACCGGGATATAAAAATTTAAGTTATGAGATCATTATTTCTGCTTTTAACCATGACCATCGCCCTTGCTTCCAATGCCCAGGAAGTTTCCGGCTTAGCTAAAGACGCCCAGGGCACACCGCTGAACGGTGCCACTATCACTTTATTCAAAGCAAAAGATACTTCGGTAGTTAAGCTTTCAATAACCAAAGAAGGCAACTACAGTTTTACTGATATCAAGGAAGGCGAGTACCGTGTTGGTGCTTCCTACGTTGGCTACAACTCTCAGCTTTCCACTCCATTTACTGTAGCAGGTACTGGAGTAAAAGCCCCTGAGCTCCTGTTGACAAAATCAGCTGCTGATATGAAAGGTATCGTGGTAACTGCCAAAAAGCCCATCATCGAGGTAAAGGCAGATAAGACAATACTGAATGTAGAGGGCACTATCAATGCTACAGGGTCAACAGCCCTCGAGCTTTTGCGCAAATCACCCGGCGTTACGGTAGATAAAGATGATAACCTGAGCCTCAGCGGCAAGAATGGTGTACAGGTGTATATCGATGGCCGCCCCAGCCCTTTATCAGGACAGGACCTTGCCAACTACCTTAAGTCCATAAACTCCGCCGAGATTGATGCCATTGAATTGATCACCAATCCTTCGGCTAAATATGAAGCTGCCGGTAATGCGGGCATCATCAACATCCGGTTGAAAAAGAACAAATCATTTGGAACCAATGGCACTGTCAATGCAGGCCTGAACCTGGGTCAGCACTATCCAAAATACAACGGAGGTATCACCCTGAACCACAGGAATAAGAACATCAACCTGTTTGGTAATTATTCTTACAATGAAGGAAAGAACTACAATTCACTGAATATCTTTCGTACAGTTTCGGATAGCGCTTTTCAAACCCTTAGCACCATCATGTTCAATAACAAGAGCCACAATTTCAAGGCAGGTGCGGATTACTTTATCGATAAGAAAAATACAGTGGGTGTAATGGTGAACGGATCCTTCAGTGATCCTGAGATCTCCAATTATGGACGCACCACTATCTCAGACAAGGCTACGAATACCGTAAACAGGATACTGGTTGCGGATAACAAAAGCTCCATGAAAAGGAATAACATCAACTATAACCTGAATTATAGCTTTGTTGATCCCAAGGGTCAAAGCCTTACCGTCAATGCGGACTATGGCAATTATGACCTGCATAATGACCAGTTTCAGCCTAACTACTATTACGATGCTTCCGGCCAGACCAAGATAAACAGCGTGATCTACCAGATGATCGCCCCATCAAAAATCGACATCAGCTCTGTCAAGGCCGATTGGGAACAGAACTTTGCAAAAGGTAAACTGGGATTTGGTGGAAAGACTGCATTTGTCAAAACGGACAATGATTTCCAGCGCTATAATGTGTACACCAGCGGCAATGAGCTGGATAAAGAACGCAGCAACCGTTTCACCTACAAGGAAAACATCAACGCCGGTTATCTGAATTATAACCGTCCATTTAAAGGATTTATGATCCAGGCAGGACTTCGTGTAGAGAACACCGTTACTGAAGGCGTTTCCAATGGCCAGAAGAAAAGTGGAACCAGCTATGTAGGATATGATTCAACTTTTAAACGTAATTATACCGACCTGTTTCCAAGTGCAGCCATTACGTTCAACAAGAACCCAATGAGCCAGTTGAACCTTACCTATAGCCGACGCATCGACCGTCCGGCCTACCAGGACCTGAACCCCTTTGAGTTCAAGCTGGATGAGTACACCTTCATGCGTGGTAACATCAACCTGCTCCCGCAATACACCAACAGTTTTGGTATCTCGCATACCTATAAGTATCGCCTGAACACGGCCCTGAATTACAGCCATGTGAAAAACATGTTCGTACAGCTTCCTGATACAACAGAGAAAACCAAGAGCTTCCTGTCAAAGAGAAACTTGGCTACGCAGGATGTGATAAGCTTTAACATGAGCTATCCGTTCCAGTACAAAGCTTTCAGTGTGTTTGCCAATATGAACGCCAACTACTCTCATTATGTAGCTGATTTCGGCACTGGCCGTAAGGTGGACCTGGATGCCTTTGGATTTACAATGTATGCCCAAAACAGCCTGAAGTTTGCCAAAACATGGACAGCAGAACTATCCGGGTTTTACAATGCTCCATCCATTTACCAGGGTAGCTTTAAAGCCAATGCTTTATGGAGTGTAGATGCAGGGCTGCAAAAGCAATTATTGAACAATAAGATCAATATCAAGGCATCAGTAAGTGACCTGTTCAACAGCCTGAAGTTCAAAGGAACAACAGAATTTGCTGGACAGAAATCTGAGTTCAGCTCCAAATGGGAAAGCCAGCAGGTCAAATTGAGCCTTAGCTACCGCTTTGGTAACAATGGTGTGAAAGCTGCCCGCCAGCGCAACACCGGCGCCGAAGAAGAAACCAAAAGAGTGAACAACGGTGGCGGTGGAATTGGTATCGGTAACTAATAAAAAATATAAAAAAGGTAAAGGAGGGTCATGCCTCCTTTTACCTTTTTATGAAATGTAAAATTTAATGTGGAAATTTAATAGCTGACCTGCCCCTCTTGAAAATCAAAAAAATGAAGTTTACAAAACGATATTCTTTCTGGAAGATCTTTTGGGTAGTGGTCGGTCTATATACCGTTTTTGGACTGATTGGCATCCTTGCAGTTTCTCTCATTCCCAAAGAGGCAAATAAGCTGTCATCCATTTTTACATGGAGGATAGCTGTCAAAACAGTGCTTAGTGTTTTGTTTGCCACGGTTTTTTATTATGCCAGCATCAATTATTATTACCACCTTATTAGTGCCAAAAAGAAACTGCTGCACTTCGTTCGATTTTCGGTGATCCTTGTTCTTTTCAGCTTTGCCTACCACATTTCTTCTCATTTCCTTTTCCCTGAATCCACCGGCGAAAATGATGCGAATGCCGCTCTCGTAGTCTTTGGAGTTTCCATCAATACTATTTTCTTTATAGGAGTGTCACTCCTGATTGCCTACCTCACCAACCTGCGTGATCAGCAAAAGCAACACAAGGTGCTGGAGGCCCAGAAGCTGCAGCTGGAGATTGAAAAGTCGCAGGCCAATTTCAATTTCCTGAAGGCCCAGATCAATCCCCATTTCCTGCACAACACCCTGAATTTCCTGTACGCCAAGTCATTGCCCTATTCTGCCGAACTTTCTGAAGGCATACTTACCCTGAGCGATATTATGCGTTATGCCCTGAGCGAGGGAAATGCAAAGGATGGCAAGGCGCCTTTGAAGGACGAAATAGAACATGTGCGCAATGTCATCAAGATCAACCAGCTTCGTTTCAGCAATAACCTCAAGGTCCATTTTGATGTGGAAGGAGTGGTAAACGGCGCCCAGATCATACCCTTTATTTTGATTACCCTGGTAGAAAATGCATTTAAGCACGGTGACCTCAAAAGTGCCGAACATCCTATCGTGATCAAATTAAAAGTCAACCATGACAGCCTGTATTTTTATTGCCAGAACAGGAAGAAAACAGGACCCAAGGAACTATCAACAGGTATCGGATTAGATAATATCAGAAAACGTCTCGACCTTGCATATAATAGCCATTACCAGCTTCTGATAAAGGACGAAGTTGAAATATACACCACGGAACTAACCATTAACCAGTTATGATCAACTGCCTCATAGTAGACGATGAACAACATGCCATCGACATCCTGACGCACTACGTGTCGCAGACACCGCAGCTTAACCTGGTAGGCAGCACCACCAATCCTATTGAGGCCCTGCAACTGGTGACCACGCAAAAAGCCGAACTGGTATTCCTTGATATTCAAATGCCCGAACTTTCAGGGATCGATTTTATCAAAGCCCTGAACGGCAAGGCCAAGGTGATACTGACAACGGCCTACAGCGAGTTTGCCCTGGAGAGCTATGAGCTGGATGTAGTTGACTACCTGTTGAAGCCTATCCGCCTTCCCCGCTTCCTGGCAGCTGTTCAAAAGGCCGTCAAAGACCTGGGTGAAGAAGAAACGGCAGCATCTCCTGTTGCCGCGGAGGATGACTATATTTTTGTCAAAACAGAATCAAAGGGCAAGCTGCTGAAGATCAACCTCTCCGATATTGATTACATAGAAGGGATGAAGAACTACGTGGCCATTTACCGTGGTGGGCAAAAAACCCTCGTATATACCAGTATGAAAGAAATTGAAGAAAGGCTGCCTTCACCTTTATTTATCCGGGTGCATAAATCCTTTATCATACCCATCTCCCGTATCACGGGCATTGAGGGTAATATGGTCAGGCTGGAAGGTGTTTCAGCCGGAATCCTTATCGGTGATAGCTACAAGGCAGATCTCATGGAGATCATCCGCCATAAAATGATTCAGTAAACCCCAGGGGCTTCATTCTTCCTGTTGGTGCACTTCCCCAAAAAAGTTTCCACAAATGGGGCAATAGATCTCTATAGCTTCCGGAAGGTATTCAAAACCTTTGTCGGTTTCATAGCCCCTGCCGCTCCAGCCGCATTCCTCGCAGTGCAGTTCCTTTTTCTCTAATGAGGTGAAATCAAAGTGTGGGTAATCATTCATTACCATTGGGTTCAATGCGTAGTAGGTATTCAAATAACATTCCCACATCTGCTGCCTGTAAACGGCAAACAAAGGTGAAAGCTATCTGCATTTCTTTTACCAGCTTATGGTGATTCCATAGAAACTACCATTTGGTAACATAGCCGGAAAATGTTTGCTAAACGTTCCCTTTGACAGTTATGTGTGGTATGGTGCTTTAAAGATAACCAAAGGTTCCTCGCATCCTGGTAGCTGTCTGCCAACTATCTATTCCCTGCCTGGAGTATAGCTACGCCCTAATTACTCCCTATCTGCAGTATAGATACTGCGTGATCATCACGCACTAAGTATACCGTAGGTAGGGGGTTGATAGGTTTTTGCTATATGGAAGAACTAAGATTTATAAGATTAATAAGGATTATTGAGGACACAGGGAGTCATCTATTGCCTTTCCGTATCAAAAATGGATGTAAACTAAAACCAGGACTGACAAAAACTACTGTAAACAAATGTCAGGACTATCTAATAATCTGTAAGGTTTTTTTAAGACGATACACTGTTAACCTGTCAACTCCATTCCCAAACGTGCCAATTCATGCCATTTCGTGCCCGAACGTGCCCGAACGTTCCCAAACGGGAAAGTGAGTGTTTCGGGTGATGTAATCTTTGTGTTGTAACAATTAAAACCAATATCATATGGCTAAGCAAGTAGGTTATATCAAGGCAATAGGAACAGTGGATGATAACGTGAACTTTTATAAGGATGTGGAATGGGGATTTTTGGTAAGAATGCTTCCGGGTGTAAGCAGTAAGCGCTACTGGAGTGATCCTGCCTTTGAAGGAAGCCGCAGAAGCGCTGAGAGGTTTGGTCTGGGCAATATTATGTCTTCCATCATCTACCGCTTTGTACCGGTTAAAAGAAGGTACAGGCAGTTGTTTAAACAGGTAAGGACCATAGCCATTGTTTGTTTAAAGCAGGGAATGTCTAAAGGGGATGTGTTTACTGCCCTGTACCATTTCCTGGAAGAGCAAAAGCGTATCTCCCTTACCCGGGATCAGTTTACCCTGCTGCTCTCTTCCTTTGAAGTGGAACTGGATCAAAGGCTGAAAGAGCCAAAGCCTGAAAAGCCAAAGAAGCTAAAGAACAAGCTGGATATTAAAGTTCAGGCGCCACTCAGTGGTGAAGACAAGGAGTTCATGGAACTATACATGAATGACTATAACTGGAAGGTGAGGTTTGAAGGAGACTTTCCACCGGATTATATGATACCACTTTTTCTCCTTAAACATGCTGTTTAAGCGTTTCTGGTTTTTGTTTTTTGTTTCTGGTTCTTTAGGTCTGGGCAGGACTATTGGGTGCAGACATTCCTAAGGTCAAACAATTGTTTTAGGTTGAAGAGTATAATTGTATGCAGGCCTAAGTTGAGATATGGCTGCAACGTATAAAAGTAGATTGCTTGTCATGCTGAAGCACGAAGCATCTTTGAACTGCATTAAGAGCTGTATTTCCTTTGTAGTAATAGTTGTGCATACATAAAATAGGAACGCAACATCTTTTATTATTTAGGTCGTAGAAACTTAAATATTTCTATAGTCTCCTATGATTTTACCACAGATCCTTCGTGCCTCAGGATGACAAGGGCAGAAGGTGATCGATTGTAGTCCACTTATAGTATTTAGAAACTTGGGATTAACTGCAAAGGATAAACGATATTAAGCCTATTTTTTTAATTTTTACTTTTGCATTTTGACATGTTTCTTCTCAACCCATTCTTACATTTACTTTCTCAAACCAGGTTATGGAAAAAAGCAACGCAGGCAAGTATGCGCCTGTTAATGGCATCAACATGTATTATGAAGTTCATGGTGAAGGCACTCCGCTGGTTTTGGTACATGGCGGGGGATCGTCTATCTATACAAGTTTTGGTACCCTGCTGCCTCTGCTGGCAAAGCACTATAAAGTAATAGCTATGGACCTGCAGGCGCATGGACATAGTGGTGACCGGGATGCTCCTGAATCTTTTGAGCAGGATGCGGAAGATGTGATAGCTCTTCTGCAACACCTGGGCATCAGCAAAGCGTATATAATGGGCTTTAGCAATGGGGGCAATACGGCCATGATGGTGGCGCATAAGTCGCCGGGAATGGTGGACAAACTGGTGGTGATATCCGCTTTTTATAAACGGGAAGGGATGGTCCCGGGTTTTTTTGAAGGTATGGGAAAGGCTACGCTGGAAGTGATGCCAAAACAATTACAGGATCACTACCTGCAGATAAACAATGATCCAAAGGGATTGCAAAACATGTTTGAGAAAGACAGGAACCGGATGGCCACCTTTACCGACTGGAGCGAAGACATATTGCGATCTATACAGGCGCCCACGCTGGTGGTAGTTGCTGACCGGGATGTGATGACACCCGAGCATACTGTTCAAATGTCACGATTGATCCCCAATTCCCAACTCATGATCCTTCCCGGTACACATGGTTCATTTATTGGTGAAGTATGTTCCATTGTAGAAGGCAGCAAAATGCCGGAGCTGTTTGTAGAGATGGTTAGGGAGTTTCTTGGAGAGTAGGTGAGGGAGCAATAATTCAGATGTAAAATGTAAATCCTGAATGCAGGAATGAAGAATTAGTGCGGATAGATAATATCCTGGCCCAAGCCTCAGAGAGGCAGTATTTTGGTAGCAGGATCATTGAATTTTGAAGGACTAAGTCCTGTAAGGGCGATATTTTATTAACGAATGACAAACACGTATTCGCAAATATCTATTCAATACCTTATGAGGAAATACCTGTTGTGAATTTACTGGTAAGAAAATGTCGCCCCGCTGGGGCTTTGCTTTCTGCTTCATATGCCTTCTTCTACCAAATTACAGCCCTTACAGGGCTCTCCACTAACAGAACTTATTTTTTTCTTCTGATAAATAATCCACTATGAGAAGTGTTACGTTAATTATGTCAGGGCGAAAAGGCTTTATTATCTCAATGGTAGCCTATGCCTCTACCACAGATCCTTCGTTTCTCAGGATGATCCCAGCATTTGTCGGGACAGGCAGGGTGAAAAACTAAGCGATTGCAGGCAGTGCTTCATTCGATGGACGAGATTCATGCAACTATTTTGCTGAATGTATCAATTCTTAAACATTTGAATTGAGGTCTGACTGCATATCATAAACAATGATTTTCTGTCATCCCGCCGCAGGCGGGATCTTTGAACTGCATTAAGGCGGCGTCGATGCTTTATAGCAACTATTACGGATGTATAGATTAAAAACGTTTTTCCATTGGGATTTAGGTCGATGAGACTTAAATAGTTAAAGCTGCTTATGCTTTTACCACAGATTCCGCCAATGGCGGAATGACAGCGACAAACTGTGGCCGATTGCAGTCAATATAATCTTCGGAGAGAACTATTATTAATGCAGGCGTTCAAAGAATCACCCGGGGTCCCCCTGCCTAACGCACAAAGCTGGGAGGGTAGACCCCTGGTGGAGTGTCAGTAATTTTAAACTTACTACGGCCTTCTGCATCGTGCCATCATTTGTACGTATAGGTAATGACGTTATCCGTTGAACAAAATCCCCCTTTGGCAAGCTTAGAATGTGGGGAGTGATTGAGGTCCCCTTTTGCAAAGGGGGAAAAGGAGACAGTCTGCATATTAAACACATGCTGAAGGGGGATTTTCTGGTTGCAAAGTCCTACAAACTGGCTTGTATAATGCCAAACAAACAAAACAATGCAATGCTAGTGGTTTGTAGTTTTCTATGATCCCGGCTCATAATATAAAACTATCGCACCGGAGGTTAGCAATTTTGTCCTAACGAGTTTCAATAAAATCCTGTCCTTGATTTGGTCGAATAAAAGCAGCCCTTTTCCTTCTATGACAGGATGAATACAAATTTGAAATTCGTCAATAAGATTGCTGTTTAAAAGTTGAATGATCAAACTCCGGCTTCCTACAAGAATGTCCTTTCCCGCCTGTTGTTTGAGTTCAACAATTTCTTCGTCAGGCGGTCTTTTTGCAAGTGCTGCGCTGTGCCATCCTGTTTCTTTTAGTGTGGTAGAAAAAACAAGTTTTTGAATGTTGTCTATTGAAATGGCAAAGTCGTTCATTGATTTTTCAGCTGAAGGATTTTGCAATATGGTTTGCCAAAATTGCATGAGCTGGTAGGTTGTGCGTCCATATAAAATAACTCCTGCATTATCTAACAGTTCAGTATAATGTTGATGTAGTCCTTCATCAGCAATTCCTGCTGTATGGTCGCAAATCCCGTCAAGTGTCATATTGAATGCAGCTATTACCTTTTTCATATTAATGTCAGTATGTTTTTGCATCTCCCTAAATGACCGCTTACGGTTCAGCGCTTTTTGAAGATGGGGAATTTGAAAAAAACTTCAGCCTCACTTATGCACTATTGTTGATTTGTGTTGATTGCTGAAAATTAGTGCCTCAGTCCCATATTTACAAAGCGCTAGGTTCGGTTGACTAACGATAACGTGGCTAGGCTTTCCGAAGTACAGGTATTCTGTGAATCTACATTCTCATGGTTGGTTTAAAGTTAAATAGAATTGATTTGCTGAGCACTTGCACTCGCCTGTATTTTGGGATGTATTGTGTGTATCTCTATTTCGTATGTGCGTTTGAAATTGCCATTCTCTCAATCTTAGAAAACGCAGGTTTTCGCATTTGCATAATAGCTATTGTCGGCTCACCAATCACCAGTTCTTTCAGTTGTACAAAAAGGATTTTTTTGTCTCGAATGTCTCTGATTGCTTTCCAGGGGATGAACAGGGGCTTGTGAAAGAGGCGGAATATGAAAACTGGCCGTAAATAGAAACCCTCATCGTTATACTTCAATAAGAGGCAGTTGTTGTAGTTTACACCATTTATAGCTGCTGAAATAACGCCTACACGTTTACCTTTAAACGAATTGTCAAATTGGTATTCCTTCGACAAATCCGACCAACCCTTCTTAGAGAGAAAGAATAGGACAAAAACAAACATGCCGATAAAAAAGAAGGGAAACAAGTAGGGTAAGTCAGTCATTTCTTAAAGTTGAATGTATTCTATACGACCAGGTTGCGCACACCGAGAATATTTACGAATGTATTGTAGTATATATTCCAATTTTCTTTACAAAACAATATTCTCTATCAACAAAATAAACAGTAATATAAAGCAAGTTGGCAAAAATCCTCTGTGAACCTCCCTGTCTCCCTGGTTCTTCTCCAACTCCCGACTACAGACTCCCGACTCATCCCCAATCCATCCCCTCCCTGTATCCCCTCCCGATAGGAATGGATATCCCGCTAACTTCCACTTCTTCCGCAGTGTAGGAGTCGATCTTGCTGAGGGAAATAATATAGGAACGGTGAATACGCTTGAACTGGCTGGGAGGTAGCAGGTCTTCGATCTCGTGGGTGCTCATTTTAGAAAGGTATTCGCCTTTTGTAGTGACGATCTTGATGTATTCGCGCTGGCTTTCTATATAGATGATATCCTGGAATAAGACCTTTACTTTTTTCTTTTGCACATTCAGGAAAAGATGATCTTTTGTTGCCTGAGCTTCTTCGTTTACAGGAATGGCAGTCTTTGCCGTTTTCACTTTTGTTACCGCCACCAGGAAGCGCTCAAAGTCAAAGGGTTTCAATAAATAATCAGTGACGTTCATTTCAAATCCCTCAACGGCATATTGATGATAGGCCGTAGTAATAATGATGGCAGGAGGATGGGTGAGCGTTTTTAGAAAGGCCATCCCTTTTAACTTGGGCAGGTGGATATCCAGGAAAATCAGATCTGCCTGGTGATCACGTAAATAATCGGTGGCCAGTATGGCATCTTTAAAGCTTCCACCTAATTCAAGGAAGGGTACCTGGCTGATATAATCTGCCAAAACTTTTACTGCCAGCGGCTCATCTTCTATAATGATGCATTTGATCTTAGACATGGCTGCCCAGGTTTATATTTAAGGTAGCAATAAACATGGAATCCTGGTGTTGGACTGAGAGTTGGTAATCTTTATACTGCAGTTCCAGTTGTCTTCTGAGATTCGATAGGCCAATATTTTCTTTGATACCGGTTTCCGCTGTTGTTGCTTCCGTCGAATTCTTTACTATAAAAGATAACTGTCGTTGCTTAACAGCGAGATGTATATCCACAAAAGGCAATCCCCTTGTTTCGGATACACCATGCTTGAAAGCGTTTTCAACCAGTGGTACCAGGATCAGGGGTGGCACTGCCTGTTTCATATCTTCCACATCATAGTTGTAATTGATGCGCAGAGATTCATCATACCGCAGTTTTTCCAGGGCTATGTAATCATTGATGATCTTTAATTCCTGCTCTATGGCAATATAATCTCCGCTGGTTTCATACAGCATGAACCGGAGCAGTTTGGACAGGCGCAGGATGGATTCCGGTGCCAGGTCAGATTTATCCCTTGCCAGTGAATAAATATTGTTGAGGGTATTGAACAGGAAATGCGGGTTTGTTTGCGACTTGAGGTAATTCAACTCGGCCTGTTGTTTTTCAATGAGCAGTTGTTGGGAAGCCTGTTTGAGTTTGGTGTAGTTATAGGCATGCCTGACCAGTCCAAAAAAGAAAACAGAGAAGATGCCATGCGGAGCGAAAAAGGTCATTCCTTTTTCAATGGATGAAAAGGTTTGCAAAGCCGTGTACAGGTGCAGCAGCAAGCCAATACCCCTCCAGGCATATAAGCCCACAGTGCAAAACATTAAAAGCATCCATACAGTTACCATGCTGAGAAGTATGGTGACGATAAGGTATTTTCTTTTCTTTCTTAACCAGGGCAGCACATATTCAAAGAAGGTGAAATTGAGCCATGTTAAATAGATGGCCAGCCAGACACTATTTATAAAAACGGGAAGAAAAGATGCCTTGGTATTAGCAGTATCGATGATCAGCCACAACAGGAAATAGGCTACACCCACCCATATATAAAACTTCAGGCGGTTCAAATCTATCGATATACTCATGCAGCTGATTAGATGATAAATATCGGCAAATCTTTCGCGCAAGCTTACAGCATCTGCAGAATAACCCTGGGTGTATATGAACGAGCCATTACAGTCAACGGTCAATCAAACAACCAATTCCTGTAGTCTGTTTACACGAAACTGTTGTTCATTGACAGCTGGCAAATCTGCTATGGCCAATGGATTATTCTTGTATCAAATACTTAGTTATATGAAAAAGACATTACTTCTCACATTCGTATTACTGTCGGTAATTATGTTGCATGCTCAAAGTACAGATGCGGGCAACTGGAAAACCTGGTTCATTCAAACAGGAAAAGAATACCGCTTGGCGCCACCTGTTTCCAGTAAGCAGGAGATAACCCTGGTGCTTACCTCACAACGGAATATGGATTCCGCAACATTGCAGCAGGTATTATTCTGGAATGCAGGTTCCCCGGGTTTTCGCTGGGAAGAGATGATCTATAAATTATGGATGACCGATACCAGTGGCAACGGTGCGCTGGCCAACATGCTGGTGGGAACGGGAATATATGATGCAACCGTAGCGGCATGGGATACCAAGTATGCCTACCAGCGTCCGCGTCCGTATGTTGCTGATAACCGTGTAAAACTCTTTGGCGTAAAGCCCTCAAGTCCTTCCTATCCCTGTGAATACTCCGTAGCGGCAGGTGTAGGTGCCACAATCATTGCTCATTTCTTTCCATCGCTGGCCGATTCAGTGAACCATATGGCACAGCAGGCCATGACATCTCGTATTGATGCAGGCATTGCCTGGCCCAGTGATACGCGTGCCGGTTTTGAACTGGGAAAGCGTATTGCTGAAAAGGAAATAGAGCATACCAAAGATTTTACCTGCAAGATACCCTGGAATGGAAAGAGGCCTGAAGGTGCTGGCATATGGAAAGGTAAGCCCATGCTGCCACAAGCTGGTTTAAGCAAAACGGTTGTACTGGATAGTGGCAGCCAGTTTCGTCCCGGTCCTCCGCCTGATTATGCAAAGGATATGGCGGAGCTGAAAGCTTTCAAGCCTGGTTTCAGGTCCACGGCCAATGCCTTTTATTGGGCCAGCCAGGACTTTTGGTTTGAAGCACTGAATAAAAAGATATTTGAGTACAACCTGAACCTGGATCCCCCGGCGGCAGCAAGGTTGTATGCCATTACTGCCATTGGACAGTATGATGCTTTTACGGCCTGCTGGGATGCCAAGTATACCTATTGGGGCACCCGCCCGGATCAATACGATACTACCTTTCATCCTGTGCTGATATATACGCCTCCCTTCCCGGGTTATCCATCCGGTCATGCCGTATTAAGTGGCATGCAGGCAACATTGTATTCGTATTTCTTCCCGGCAGAGGAAGCGTATTTTCAGAAGAAGGCAAAAGACGCAGCAGAGTCACGTTTCCAGGGAGGCATTCATTTCCGGACAGATAACGAAGTAGGCCTGGAGCTGGGTAGGAAGGTTGCAAATGCTATGATTCAGAAATTAAAAAGGGATGGTGTTGAGAATGTGGTGCCCTTGCTTCAATTGAAAGACAATCAAAGGATGGCTAAGGCGAGGTAAGATATTATTTGTTTTGATTGGGAGCATTGTTGCCCCGCGAGCCAATATTCTTTACAGAATCAGGCTCGCGGGATAAGATTGATTTCATTTTGTTTGTAGGTGTATTGATGCCCCTTCTTACTGTACCACCATATTCAAATATGTATAACCATCTTATAATTGACCGAAAACTCACAAGGCGTACCTACGGCACGCTAATCATTGCGCATCTTTCTGATCTACCCACGAAATGTCCCTACGGGACAAGGTTAAGGTTTGATGCTCATTCGTTGGAATATGTGGTATAAGTAAAGCGTTTTCTCAATGTCCCGTAGGGACAACTGGTCGGTAGTGCATGGTAGAACAAAAAGAACAGCGTGCCGTAGGTACGCCTGGTGTTTCGTTGCATCTTTTAATGATCCTTAGTTAAATATATTTATTATGAAGAAAGGTATTTATTTTGGCTGATTGATATAAGCTTCCAGTTTCAAACATATTTGTTCTAGAAATTGCTAAAAAACACAAAATATAAAAGTTGACATTGACTTATGCTTTCCTAATATTCCTTTTTATTATTGTTGTCATCATCCTTTTCTCAGGTGTAATTGCAATAAACAGGATTGTCATTAAGCATGGCGACGAAATATTTTCAACCAAAACTGCCAATGGCAAAATATATCGTAAGCAGATTTTAAGACACTTTGCTTATATAATATTGAGCATGATGGGATATGTGCTTATAGCACTGATTATATTTTATGTAACTGGAAAGGATTTCAAAATATATTATTAACGGTTAAGTTGGCAGTTAAACGTCGACATACATTTTTACTTTTACCTAATCTGTTTAACGATATCAATGCAAAAACATTTGAAGTGAGATCTGACTGCAACAAAGAAACCCTGGTCATTTGTCATCCTGATGAACGAAGGATCTTTGAACTGCATTAAAGCGGCGTCGATACTTTATAGGAACTTTTACGCATGCATAGATTTGTAACGTTTTCCTTTTATTGGTTTTAGGTCGCTGAGGCTTAAATAGTTTAAGGCTGCTTATGCTTTTACCACAGATTCCGCCAATGGCGGAATGACAGCGCCAAACTGTAGTCAATTGCAGTCAGTATAATCTTCGAAGAGAACTATTAAATAATGCAGGCGTTCATGAATCACCCGGGGTCCCCCTGGCTAACGCACAAAGCTGAAAAGGGTAGACCCCTGGTGGGGAGTCAATATTTTAAACTTACGAGAGCATTCACTGTCGTATCTATTCTTTTTACGTATGACTAACAACGTTATTCATTGAACAAAATCCCCCTTTGGCAAGTTTACAATATGCGGAGTGACCGCAGTCCCCCTTTGCAAAGGGGGAAAGTAGACAGTCTGCATATCGAACACGTGCTAAAGGTGATTTTTCTAACTTTAGAGAACAAGTAAAAAGCTGCATCCAGATGGAAGTTCAATTTCTTTAACTACACGCCTGGGCCTTAAACAATCAACTCTTTTTCTCTCCTGAATGTTTCTTCCTTAAAGGAATCAAATTGTAAATAAATCTCAAAGTCCGGAGAATAACTTTTTAAACGTTTGGCAAATTCAAAATCCCTGGCGATTTCAAGACCATTTGTGTTCACCATAATGTGTTTTATGGGTAAGGTCTTTGCATAGTCAAGAATATCAAAAAATTGCGGGTGAAGCGTTGGTTCGCCTCCACTAATTTGAACTACGTCAGGCTCCTTTTCATTTTCAACAATGGTATCTAACATAGCTTTTACTTCCTCCAATGTTCTATGTCGCCCATGTGATGGGGAAGAGCCAGCATAACAAGTTGGGCAGGTTAGATTACAACGGTCTGTAATCTCAATAATGGTAAGGCATGAGTGTTGTTCATGGTCAGGGCACAGTCCGCAGTCATATGGGCAGCCATAATGTGTTTTTGTGTTAAACGTGTAGGGAGTCTCAGAGGGCTTATTATAGTTCCTGATGTTTTTATAATACTCTATATCGTCAGCTATTAATACTTTGGAATTGCCATGTTCAGGGCACCTTTTTAACATGTAAACGTTGCCGTTTTCAAATACAATTTTAGCATCAATCCGCTTTAAGCATTCAGGACATAAACTAATGGTGAAGTCATAATAGGTATACTTTCTGGTAGGCATTATTGGTTATCTTCTTTAATGTAGGTAAATAATAAATCCAGCATGTTATACAAAGCCATTGAATACTACTTAAACCCAGCACATAAAATACATTGGGTTTCATAAACTCAATAAAGAAACGAAAGCCAAAGTATAATATCATAAAAACCTTGAACAGTAAACCACTTTCTTTATTGGTATATGTTGTAAAGCTTTTTAAAAAGGTAAAAAGTATCACCAAGTACACAATTTCATATAGAGAGGTAGGATGCCTCAGCAAACCATCTCCCAGGTTCATACCGGTAATGAAATTTGTTTCTATCCCGTAAGTGAATTCATTGGTACCACTCAAAAAACAACCAATGCGGCCAATAAATATCCCGACTATAATTGGGAAAGTAAACAGGTCTCCTGATGAATAAGGTTCTTTGATTATTTTTTTTGCAGCTTCAACGCCAATCAATCCACCAAAGAGTCCACCCATTATAGATTTTGTATTAAGTAATTGAACTACATTGTTGATGTTAAGTGTTACCATTGGATTTTCTAAAAATCCCATTAGTCTTGAGCCAACAAAAGCTCCGACAGTTGCCCCTAGTATTATTGAAAGTCTGTTTCTATTCGATATATGATCAATAGTATGCTTACGCAACATCACATAATACCTGAAGGCTACAAAGAACGCCAGGTATTCAAAGACCAGGTGAATGTTAACTTTAATTCCGAAAACAGTTGGCTCAAATGGTATTGTCAATATATAGAGGTTTATAATTTTACGATCCTCCCAGTGACTTCCCCGAGATACTTTTCAAATTACCCGGGATTATATGCCTTGCCGACAAAAGATAAATAGAAAAATCCGAGAGGATATCAAAAACGAACTGTCCTTAGTTCCAAACAAAGGACAACGATTCATTCCTTATTTAATGTTTCCTAAGAACACTACGGATAACTGGACAGCGTTTCGAATCTTATTTAATGTATTCTGCGAACACTACGGATAACAGGGCAGACATCAGATCAATTTTTATTATTACTTCTCAAATGCATTCAGTCCAGTTTGGAACTGTTGTTGAGCAAAGTTTCAGTAGTTGATGTTGCGTTTGGTCGCCCCGCTATAACGCCAATCCGATGTCGTGTGTTCGTGCTGTTGTCACTTGATGCTGTATTCAAAAGTTGCTCTCTTAATTCAGCAAGTGTCCTGCCGTTTAAATTCTTCCAGGATGTCCAGCCATTTACTGTTTGTCTGTCGCTACCTGCATTGTGAATACCTGCAAGGGCAGCGTAACTTGGACTACTAAAGTTTTGTGCCAGTACTTCTAAAGAACCGTCAGCCATTACGATGGCTTCATAAGTTTTTTGTTCTCCATTTCTGGGTTTATATGTCATTGTCAACCTATCATTAATTTGCAAAATACCTGCATTTAATAGATCAATTAATTCAATGTCATAGCGAGTAATTTCTGTATTTGCAGATGCCGGTTGACTTTCTTCTTCAGTGTCAATGACAGGTTTAAACTCTTCAGGAAATTCATAAATAACATTAGTCGCATTGTTAAACTCTATGAATTTGCTGACTATCCAAAGTTTTACGTTGTGCCGCTGTTGCCTTGCCCAATCTTTTAAGTCGCTCGGTATATGATCAATAGGAATACCGATTATTGGATCAGTTTCTAAAATGTCTCTGATAACCTTTCTAATGTCAACAGAAGCAATACCTAAATTAGTGAACTTCTCTTTCAGATCATCATCTTGACTGTATAAGTTAACTGAAACGTCTTCTAAGTCTCTTTTCGTTTGTGATTGAAGAGATGCTACGATTTGCTTTGAAATTTGCTTTGCAATGTGGTTCCATACATCATGGTGGCCAAGTTCAGCTTCAACGATATACCATTTCCGTTGTCGGATGTCAATAGCAAAACCGTCAGGGATGGTTCCTACGCCGTCACCAGTCTTGATTTTGGTCTTTGGTAAATAAAAGCTGTCAGGTCCGAACAGGTATTCATAGTTGCTGGTAACAACTCTTTCAAGTTCACTTTCGTTGTCAAATGGTGACTTTATGAATTTTTTGTCGTTAGATATAAGCATGATGGTTTGGTGTTAGCATGACACACAACGAGAATATTTGCAAATGTTTTGTAGTACTTATTTAAGCAATTCTATAAAATAATACTCTCCTCAAACAAAATAAACATAAATGATATAAAACAGGCATGTGTCAGCCAGAATTTTAAAAATGAACAAAAAAGGACTATTGTTTGGAAACAAAGTCCATGGCCTCTGAAAAAGTAGATATCCAATAATTATCAGCCTACCTGGGGTTTTCCCTGGCTTGTTTGTTTTAGGGGGAAACTCCGGGAGTTTTATAAGATACTGCTCAAATTAAATTCCGGGTTCTCTCTGACTTGCTTACTAAAGCTATTTGAAAAGGCACGGGGCGGGCATTAAACTACCAGCCAACTCTTTATGTAAAATGCAACGTCGTCGGTAGTTTTATGCCGAGAGCTATCCTGATAAATATTCTAAAAGTTCCGCATTCGCCGCATTTTTTATCAAACGAGCACGTACTGGCCCAACATTGTAAATTTTTTCAATTAAGTCTGTTTCTGTATTTGCATGCAAGTCTTCTAATGTTATTATGCCTGCTTCATTTAATTTTTCCTTTTGCCATGTAGTCAAAAGTTGTAAAACCGAAATTGGCTTGCCAAGCATATTTTCCAATGATTCCTTAAAATTACTCTCGTCCTCAACTGTGTCTGTTAGTTCTGTAATAGAGCTATATGCCAAATGATTTTTGCCAAATTCTGGAAATTTTTTCAGTGATAAAGCGTTATAAAAGGATTCAGATTCTGAAGCGGGATTACTTTGTAGCGCAATTATGCAACCATATTTTACTTCATAGCGATTTCCCAATTCTGCCCTTGTAGCTCTGACACTAGAATCCACCTTTCGAATAACACCTGTATAAGTTAATAGCCTAAGTGACTCTTTAACAGTTTCTGGTGCATCTTTGTGTATCCAAAAATAAATAGTAGACTCTTTAATGTCCTTTTCCTTTCTGGAACTATTATATTTTTCTATTGCAGGGATGACAGTATTTTCTAAAAAGTCTCTTCCCCAATCTATGAGAATTTTATGCCCTTTATATTTTTCACCTAATTCTGTGTGTTCCGCCCATATTTGTCCTCTATAAAACTCTTTGGTTAGTTGATTAACAGATTGGGAATTAAATTTTTGCAAATCCTGTATCGTCTTTAGCAAAATCCTAGGATTTCCACCACAAGAAAGCGCCAAGGTTATAAAAAGAGTGATGTTATTGTTAATAGCTTCTTTAACTCCAGTTTCCGCTTGCTTAAGAACTATATTTTTAAAATATTCAATATAATCTGCGTCTTTTATATTTCTATCTAATTTTTTAAAAATACAATCATGAATAGGTTCAAAGGATTCCCCAAAATATGTTACTCCCGGATAGATAGCTGCATTGCAAGTAATGTACGGAGACCTTAAATCCTTATAAAGACTAAAAAATTGTCTTTGTTGTTCAGGTCTAAAAACATGGGCGGCCTCATCAAAAAAGAAATAAATCCTTTCCAAATTATTATCCTTGCAAATGCTTTCTATTGCATCTTTTACATCTTCTATATCCGGTAATGTTTCTAAGGTAATGTTAGTGCCACCTTTATAAGAATTTTCGAATGCCTTCACTATATCCTTTAAATCTCTTTCGATATCGTCCTCGTTTTCACTCTCATCATTACTTAATAGACTGGCCGAATGTTTTGAAACTATTAATCCTTTTTTCCTTAGCGTATTTAATAATGCTTTAAGAGTTTTCGCAAGCATCCAATGATAAAACTGAAGCGTATCCGAGGTATTAATTAGCGAGCTAATATTAAAAGAGACAAATACTGCTACACAAGTTTTTCTTTCCTTTTCTATTTTTAATTCAGCAACCCTCATTAGAAAAGATTTACCAGTTCCTCGTGAGCCTTCAAGTAAGCATGGTTCTGGAGAAATAAGAGCTGAAATGATGTCTTTATCATTTTCATTAATTACAGAAAGGCCTAAAATATCTTCCTGCTTAATGCTTTCTGTTCTAAGGTAAAAATTTGACATATTATTCTTTAGGTCCTCCAAATAAAATTCTAATTGGCTCGATATGAGTCAAATGGGATGAAAGAAATTCCATAGTTTCCCTTTCTTTTTGAGAGATTGATTTTAGATATCTACATGACAATACAAATAGAATTATTTCTGCAATTTCTTTAGACAAGAAAAAAAATTCCTTTATTAATTCATCATTTACCTTTAATTGAATGCCACTTTTTGACCAGGTTTCATTATTGCCATGGACGAATTCCGACAACGAACGATATACTTGAGAGGCTCTTTCATTATAGCCATTAGTCAAAGATGTTAGTTCTTCAAAGAATGCAACGGTAAATCTTGTTGACAAAACCCCACTATCCTTATCTATAAGTTTTGCCCATTTAATATCAGCCTTTCCCTTCAACCATTCGTAGTGTTCCAATTTGTCTATCGAAAAATAGGCTGTGCCTAAAGCCATTTCAAAAGCTAAACGCAGTGCTGAAAACGACTGTCTATATAGGCCTAAGGTTAGATTTAAGGCAGCAGATTCTATTTGCGCTGAAACTGTATTTAATAGTGTTTTCTCGTTACTATCAAAAAGGTATTCTGAGAATTCGAATATGCACGTAGATAAGTGATGAGTCTGACCCAAGTTTTCACCATAGGTGGATGTAGTGTAAGAAAATATTTGTTGCGATTCATCATTTATTTTATCAAAATATTGTTTAATATCCATTTATTCCTATAGAGAGTTTAGTGTCAAAAAAATTATTCCTAACGTGAACATTTGCGAATGTTTTATAGTTCTTATTAAATTAGTTCTTCAAATCAGTATACTCCGCTAACAAAATAAACATTAATAATATAAAACAGGCATGTGTCAGCGCAGATTTGAATAATGAACAAAAAAGAACTATTGCTTTATAACAAAGTCCATGGCCTCAGAGAAAGTAGTTACCCAATAATCATCGGGGTGAGCTTTTAAATATTGAAGGAAGGCCCTGTGTGTGTCAGATGAGATCTTGAAGATCTGGCTGCCTACACCATGAAGCTGGTACACACCCATGCCATGGCTCTTTTTGACTTTTTCCGCGAAGGCGATTAATTGATTGAGGGTTGTTTCTGTCCATACATGCCAGGAAGGAACATTCAATGGATCCAGGTGTTTAAAATCCGTAATCACGCTATTGCTGTCACCACCTCCCCTGGCAAAGCTGACCAGGCCTTTGTCGTGAACGAGCTTTACATAATCATGGCCCTGGATCAAAGTATTGTTGCAGGGAAAAGCGAAGGAGCGTTTCTTTCCTTTTGGATCGAGCAGGGAAAGAAGGGTGTTCTGGGTGCTGATCTCCTTTAAGATCCTGTCGATGGTGTAATTTTCAATGGAAATGGTGCTATCCCAACCCAGGTTTTTGGGACAGGGATGAAACAATGTATGGTTGCCCAGTTCATGGCCATGCTTTGCCGCATTGGTCCAGCCCAAAACTGCTTCAGGCGTTTGCCCGATTTTATCAGATGGCGAGGAACCCTGGATAGCATTGAGGAAGAATGTTGCTTTCAGGCCCAGGCTGTCAAGTTGTGGAATCACAGTTGTCAGCTGTGATTCCAATCCATCATCATAGGTTAGGCAGATGATAGCTTTATGAAAATTGTTTGTCTTTTTTGTTTGCGCGGATGCTGACAGGTACAAAACAGGTAATAACAACAGGAGCAATACTTGTTTATAATTCATTTCAAGTGCTGGTTGAGAAATCCAGCTGCATAATTTACGAAACTAATTATGGATGCTTCAAACAAATTGCCGGTAAGTAAAGCACACCGGCAATTTATTTGGAACAGGTTACATTTTTCAACAGCTTCAATGAACCTGGTTTCAAGAACATTTTACTCAATAAAAGAATTGCTCCAAAACGATCTGCCCGTCCTGCACTTCATAGAGCATTACCTGGTCCATTTTCATTCTGCCAATGCCTTTCACGGTAATATCTGCTACCCGGCCTACCGCGAAAAAATTTCCACCTACCACGGGTTCAGTGGTGTGACCGCCATGAAAAGCTTCGATCAATTTCACCCAGTCCTCACCTTTTTTGCGAACGGCCGCCTTGCCTTCCGCATTGTGCAGGTATTTAGCTGTGGAAGGTTCTATGCTTCTCACATGATCAGCAAATAATTCGTCCTGTATCTCGAACCATTTTTCCTGGCTGGCCAGCTCATTGAATCTTGCTGCGACTTCCTGCGTGGTCATTGTTGTTGTATCGTTTTCCATTTTGATTGATTTAATTATTGATGGCTTCGGCCTTCTCGTTTTGCTTTTTGTCGGGCGCTCCCTGGCCTGTGGTGATCAGGCTTAACAGGCTTTGCTGCACATACTGGCTCCAACCTTTCTGGCAGGCATTGTAACACTCCACCCCGGGAACAAGCCCGATATGTGTGAACTGGACCTGGGTTTTATCTCCCTGCCTTGAAATTGCAAAACTAATACGGGTGCCCGTCCACTCTTCTTTGTGTTGCAAAAAATACAACTGGCTCTCTATTACCAGCCAAACGATCTTTTGGTTGGGGACCAGTTCCACCAATCTTTGTTTGGAATAGTGCATGTCCTTGTAGCGGTAGATGAATTCATCATTTAATTGCTCTGTGTCGCCTTCGATGTTTTCAGACCACCATCCCCGAACGTTCCTGATAGCGTTATAGGCTACCTCCGGAGATTGGTCAACCAGCAGCGTAAAACTTAAATCGGGTGTATTCATTTCATTATTATTTAAGTGAAGAAAAAGGAAGACAACAAAGCTATTGTCTAAATATGGGCAATGCGGGGTGTTAAATGGACATTCTCATGGGTTGATATGGACAGGGAGTATGGTTACCTTTAATCATTGAAAACAGGGAGTATGAAACATTTGACCATTGTTGTTCCTGATGGGGATGGCAACAATCTAAGCAGCATTGTGGGGGCGTACAAGATATTTACCAGGGCTAATGCTTACTGGAAGCAATCGGGCAGGAATGAACTGTTTACCATTGACCTGGCAGGCATATCCACCAAGGTAGACTTCTATAGTGGTTTGTTTACCGTGACGCCAAATAAGCAGGTCTCGGATATTTCTAATACTGATCTTATCATCATTCCTTCCTTAAATCATAATTATGAAAAGGCGGTGCAGGCAAATGGTCAACTCATTGAATGGATAGAACAACAGTATAAGAACGGAGCAGAGATAGCCAGCATTTGTACGGGTGCGTTTTTGCTGGCCTCATCGGGCTTGCTGGATGGAAGGACATGTTCTACGCACTGGGCTGCAGCCGATACTTTCAGAACACTGTTTCCCAAGGTGGATCTACAGGCTGACAGGCTGATCACGGATGAAAACGGGATCTATACTAACGGCGGCGCCTACTCCTTTCTGAACCTGGTGATCTACCTGGTAGAGAAATATTTTGACAGGCCAACAGCGATCTATTGTTCCAAGGTTTTCCAGATAGAGATGGACCGGGAAAGTCAATCGGCATTTACCATATTTACAGGGCAGAAGCAGCATGGAGATGAAATGGTGAAAGAGGCCCAGGCCTATATTGAAAGCAATATGCAGGAAAAGATATCCGTAGAGCATTTATCTGCAAGGTTTGCTGTGGGCCGGCGCAATTTTGACCGCAGGTTTATCAAGGCCACCGGTAATACGCCGGTGGAATATTTACAAAGGGTGAAAATAGAATCGGCAAAGAAAGCGCTGGAGACAAGCCGCAAGACGATCAATGAAGTGATGTATGAAGTGGGCTATTCGGATGTGAAAGCATTTCGCGAGGTGTTTAGAAAAGTAACCGGGATGTCTCCATTGGAATACAGGAGGAGGTATAATAAAGAGGCGGTGGTTTGATGATGTTCGATCTATTCTTCGTAAACCAGTTTCATTGTCCGCCCGGGGTCTTCCCTGCCAGGCATTGTGTTAAGGGAGACCCCGGGAATTTTCCAGATAGCTTGCCCGATGAGTCACCGCATTGGAATCTTGCATTTTCAATCTCTACTGTTCCCCCGGGGTCTTCCCTTCCAGGCAATGTGTTAGGGTAGACCCCGGGTATTTTCCAGATATCTTCCCCGATGAGTCACCGCAGTAGAAGCATGCATTTTCAATCTCTCCCGCGGGACTCATCGGTTCTGTTCTTCCACTTACTTTAGTGTGCGCCCGGGGTCTTTCCTGCAAGGCATTGTGTAAGGGGAGACACCGGGAGTTTTCCAAGATACTGTTCAAATTAATTCCCGGGGTCTCTCTGGCTGGCGCACAAAAGCTATGAGAGAAGGCCCCGGGCGGACATTAGGTATTCTTGCATAAACCCCAACCGCTCCTCACATGGATTCTGATGCATGTAATTTAGCTTTTGCAGGATGAATTTTTCTGTTCTGCATTCTTTTTCACTGTCCACCCGGGGTCTTCCCTGCCAGGCAATGTGTAAGAGGAGACCCCGGGTATTTTCCAGACAAAGCATCGTTTACGTGCACCTCTTCCCCGATGAGTCACCGCAGTAGAAGCTTGCATTTTCAATCTCTCCCGCGGGACTCATCGGTTCTGTTCTTCCACTTGCTTCACTGTGCGCCCGGGGTCTTCCCTGCAAGGCATTGTGTAAGGGGTGACCCCGGGAGTTTTCCAAGATACTGTTCAAATTAAATCCCCGGGGTCTCTCTGGCTGGCGCACAAAAGCTATGAGAGAAGACCCCGGGCGGACATTAGGTATTCTTGCATAAACCCCAACCGCTCCACACATGGATTCTGATGCATGTAATTTAGCTTTTGCAGGATGAGTTTTTCTGTTCTGCATTCTTTTTCACTGTCCACCCGGGGTCTTCCCTGAAAGGCAATGTGTTAGGGGAGACCCCGGGTATTTTCCAGCCAAAGCATCGTTTACGTGTACTATATTATATTCCCCAACTCCATTTTCATAAAATG